>JAICPP010000005.1 GCA_025929805.1 Gemmatimonadales bacterium
GAGGTGTCCGAGGCGGGGGCACCCTCTCTCGGTCCACAACCAGCGATCAGCAAAACGGCGGCCACTATCAGGATCGTCTTCATCGTCACTCCCTCAGGTGGGTCGGCGGTGGATGAATCGGGTTTGGGACCGTCACTGTCGCCGGGCAGGGACGAGACGCGAAGGTACGTCACAGCACGGCATTGTCAAGGTAATCCGAGACGCAGAATCCGCACCCGGCCCTCTTCGGTCGGCCTACCCCATGAAACCGGAATTCAACTACCTGATGCTGACGAATCTACATTCTGACTATCGTTTCTCGCATACCGAGCGATCCCAATCATGATCGAGCCACGCACCATTGGTGAACTGAAGAACAGCCGCTGGGCGGAGGCTCCCCTCCGGGGACGGACCGTTCGGGAAGAGATCCGGAGTAACCTGCTCAAGTGTCTGGAGTCGGGAGAGCCCCTGTTCCCCGGCATTGTAGGCTATGAGGACACCATCCTCCCCCAGATCATCAACGCCCTCCTGGCGCGGCATCACTTCATTCTGCTGGGGCTTCGCGGCCAGGCCAAGAGTCGCATTCTCCGCGAGCTGACCAGTCTCCTGGACGAGCGCATTCCCACCATCGCGGGCAGCGAGGTCAATGACGACCCCTTTGCCCCGATCTCGAAGTATGCCCGGGAGCTGCTGGAGGAGTGCGGGGAGGCCACGCCGATCGCCTGGCTCCGTCGGGAACAGCGGTACGTCGAGAAGCTGGCAACGCCAGACGTAACGATCGCGGATCTCATCGGAGACGTCGATCCCATCAAGGCGGCTCGGGGCGGTCATCTGCTGTCGGACGAGCTGACGATGCACTTTGGGCTGCTTCCCCGCGCCAACCGCGGCATCTTTGCCATCAACGAGCTGCCCGACCTGAGCGGCAAGGTCCAGGTCGGCTTATTCAACATCATGCAGGAGGGAGACGTTCAGATCAAAGGCTACCCCGTACGCCTTTCACTGGACGTGCTCCTCGCGTTCACCGCCAATCCCGAGGATTACACTGCCCGGGGCAAGATCATCACGCCGCTGAAAGACCGGATCGGATCCGAGGTGATCACCCATTATCCTCGTACCGTGCAACTCGGCATGGAGATTACCGCTCAGGAGGCGTGGACTCGGCGGGGCGGGCCGTCTCTCGACATATCCGATTTTGTCCTCGAGGTGATCGAGCGCGTGGCCTTCGAGGCTCGCGAAGACAAGCGGATCGATAAGCGGTCAGGCGTAAGCCAGCGCCTCCCGATCAGCACACTGGAGAACGCCATCTCCAACGCGGAGCGCAGAACGGCGGCGCTGGGCGAGGACAGGGTCGTGCCCCGCATCAGTGACATCTACGCGGCGGTCCCGTCCATTACCGGCAAGCTGGAGCTGGAGTACGAGGGCGAGCTGCAGGGTGGCGATACCATAGCTCGGGACCTCATTCGCCGAGCCGCGGGTCGAGTGCTGGAGGAGCGGATGGGAGGGGCAGACCTCAGCAAGATCGTGGCATGGTTCGATCAGGGTGGCGCTCTCAAGGTATCCGGCGACCAACGCTCCGACGTGTGCATGAAGGGGTTCAGCGTAGTTCCAGGCCTGGTCGAGATCGTTACCGAGTTCGGTCTCGCTCCTGCCGAAGACCCCGGTCGACAAGTGGCTGCCTGCGAGCTGGTGCTCGAAGGCCTGGCAGCCCAGAAGCGGATCAGCCGCAGCGAGGAGCTGGGGTACACCCGGGCCAAGCCGGAGCGAAGAGATCCGGGGTATGGGAAAGGTGGAATAAGCTTCGGGTAGCAGAAGCGTGAACAGTGAAAAGTGAACGGGATCACCGTCCGCGCACCTTTTCCCGTTTACTGTTTACTGTTCAGTTTTCACACTTCCTACCAGCCAGCCAGGACCCTAGCGACGAACATGCGCTTCACGACCTACTCCAAATACCACCCCGAGCTGGCCGATGCGGTCAACCTGCAGGGCCTGCTCGACCAGCTGAGCGATTTCCTGCTGCAGTCCGGATTTGCCGGGAACTCGCCGTCATTCTGGCATGACGACATGGGTGAGGGGGAGCGGTCTCTGGATGCTCTCCGGCAAGCCATCCTCCAGGCGCTGATGGAATCGGGTCAGCTCACCCCCGATATGCTGAAGGTGCTGCGCGGCGAGTCGACCGGTGACGAAACCCGCGATCGAGAGACCGAGGGAGAGTTGAGTCAGCTGCTCGACCGGATTGTTCAGCGGCTGATGGAGGAAGGCTACCTCAACGTGAGCCAGGCGCCCCAGGTACCCCAGGGCTATCAGTCGATGTTCGGACCCGGGGGGCAGGCGCACTCGGCAGCCCAGCAGGTCCAGTTTAATCTCACGGAAAAAGGCATCGACTTCCTGGGTTATAAGACCCTCAAGAACCTCCTGGGGAGCGTAGGAAAGTCCAGCTTCGGAGCCCACGATACCCCCTACCTGGCAACCGGCGTGGAGGCCGAGGGGGTCAGCAAGCGCTACGAGTTCGGTGACGTGCTCAACCTCGATGTACCGGCAACGCTGACCAACGCGATCGCGCGCGAGGGATTGGGTGTACCGCTGAACATTGAATATGGCGACCTGATGGTGAGCCAGTCCGAATACCGGTCGTCAGCCGCTACCGTGCTGATGCTCGACTGCTCGCACTCCATGATCCTCTACGGCGAGGATCGTTTCACACCGGCCAAGAAGGTGGCGCTCGCGCTCACTCACCTCATTCGGACCCAGTACCCGGGCGACAGTCTGCGAGTCGTGCTGTTCCACGATTCGGCCGAGGAGATCCCACTCAGCGCGCTGGCCACGGCCCAGGTCGGTCCCTATCACACCAATACCGCGGAGGGGCTCAAGCTGGCCCGGCGCATTCTGCTGGGGCAAAAGAAGGACATGCGGCAGATCATCATGATCACCGATGGAAAGCCTTCCGCCCTCACCATGTCCGACGGCCGGATCTACGTGAATTCCATGGGGCTCGATCCGCAGATCTTACAGGCAACCTATCGCGAGGTGGCCAACTGCCGTCGTTCCGGCATCATGATCAATACGTTCATGCTGGCGCGGGATCGGAGCCTGGTGGAGTTCGTCAAGCAGGTGGCATCCATCTGCAAGGGCAAGGCCTACTTTACCAATACCATGACCTTGGGCCAGTTCATTCTGATGGACTTCATGAAACGTAAGACGCGGCGCGTCTCCTGAGGCATGCGACGCTGCCCGCTGGTTCTGTTCCTGATCCTCATCCCGATCCACGCCTGCCGCTCGAGTGCTGGAACTGCCCGCAATCCCGGAAATCCCACCCCCGTCGCCGATCCGGCTGAGCCGGGCGCGGT
This sequence comes from Gemmatimonadales bacterium, assembly GCA_025929805.1. Taxonomy (GTDB): domain Bacteria; phylum Gemmatimonadota; class Gemmatimonadetes; order Gemmatimonadales; family GWC2-71-9; genus CAVVWJ01. The sequence goes on from JAICPP010000005.1 coordinate 3,324, forward strand.
CGCTCCGCCTGAGGCCGACCCTGCTGCCGGTGCGGGTATGGGAGCGGGGGAGGGACGCTTCGTTCCGGTACGTCCTGACCAGGCGCCCCTGGTACACATTCAGGAGGCGCTCGAAGCGGACAGTCTGTTGGGCCGCAGGGTGCGAGTGTCCGGTCGCTGTACGGCGGCCGGCGCCGGTCGTCGGGCCGGATCATGGACCCTGGAGGAGGCGGGCTCGACGATAGAGGTGAGGGGCCTGGTTCCTTCCTCCTGTGGGGCAAGCAGTACCGTGGCCCTCACCATTTTCGCCCAGATCGAGCCGACCACATCCGGTAGCAGCGATCGGCTCCTCTTGCGGCTGCCCGACTAGAAGCCCCGGCTCCGGTGCCCACCGCCGCTGCCATGCAGCTGGCCGACCTATCCAATCGGGTCGTATCCTGCCAGCTCTGCCCCAGACTCCGCGCTCACTGCATGGAAGTGGGCCGCCTCCGCAGGCGGCAATTCGCTACCGAGCTGTACTGGGCCCGCCCGGTGCCCGGTTTCGGCGACCCCCAGGCTCGATTACTCATTGTCGGCTTGGCGCCCGCGGCTCATGGTGGAAATCGAACCGGACGGATATTCACAGGAGATTCGAGTGGGGATTGGCTCTACGATGCCTTACACCGGTTCGGCTGGGCCAACCAGCCCGTCTCGCGCTCGCGAGACGATGGACTGCAACTAACCGACTGCTACATCACTGCTGCCGCCAGGTGTGCTCCACCGGACAATCATCCAACCCGTGAAGAGCTGGACCTGTGTCGCCGTTACCTCATCGCGGAGCTCGAGCTGCTGCCTAGGGTGCATATTGTTCTGGCGCTCGGAAGAATCGGATGGGAGAGCTGGCTGCGAGCCGCCGGCTGGTGGCGATCGCCAGCTTTAACTGAGAGGCTGGAGTTTCAGCACGGGCGTGAGACAATCCTCCCTGATCAGACCCGGCTGCTCGCGTCCTATCATCCCAGCCGGCAGAACACCAACACCGGGCGGCTTACCCGCCCGATGTGGCTCGGGGTGTTCCAGCGGATCAGGATCCTGGTTGACGAATCCCTCCCACAACCCGTTTAACCATATGACCTGCCGGCAGCGGGGTCGCAGGTTCTTCCACCTCGTTGATGATGGCAAGCTCCTCTAACGAGATGGAAGAAGGATACTGACTGTTGAACTGCTCCAGCGTCATCTGGCGGTTGAGCTTGACCAGCTCGATCCGGGCCGGGCTGACATTGAGCTTGGACGGGTCCCGGAGCTCGCTGAAGCTGCGAATGGTGCCCTGAAAGATCTGATCGTACGATCCCAGCTTGCCGGCCGGAGTGTAGCCCATCAAGCCGAACGTGACTCCGCCGTACGAGATGAATGAGACGATTCCCTGAATCGTCCCTTGTTCGGTCTGGGCCTGGAAGTAGCTCGAGGCTGCCGGCAGCCCATTGATGCTTGCCGTAGATCCCTGCCCCGCCTGAACCCCCTGCTGCGACAGGAACTGCTGTGCCGCCTGGGTTGGGGATGCCTGCCCCGCCAGGGCGAGCTGGATGATGGCGTCCTGGTTGGGACTCATGCCGGCGACAGCTTGAGCGGTGTTCTGAACCTGCCACCCCTCCGGGAAGGTCATTTGAAACTTCATTTGCGGGTGGTAGAACCGTGCCCCTTCGAAGTACCCCTGCCGCGGATCCAGCCCGTAGGTCATCCCCCGGACGTATTGCAGATACTCCTCCCGATCCACCACTCCTCTGTTAGGATCGCGCTGCAACGTGTCGAGGATGCTCTCGATGCGCTCGATCCGATTCTCGGGATTGGGGTGAGTGGAGAGCCACTCCGGAAGCTTGCCGCCGCCTCCAGCCTGGCTAACCCGGTTCAAGGTCTCGAACACATCGGTCATCTCACGCACATCGTAATTCTGATCGAGCGCATACCGGAATCCGGCCTGGTCCGCCTGGTTCTCGGCATCACGACCGTATTTGAGGAACAGGATGCTCAGGCCGGTGCTCGCGAGCTGGCCGAAGCGGGCAATGTCGGCTGAAAGGATGCTCCCAATTCCCAAACCGAGCTGAGCCAGCTGGGCCTTGCTGATCTGCTGCACCGAGTGGCGGTAGGTGACATGCCCGATCTCGTGACCGAGCACCGTGGCAAGCTCAGCCTCATTGTTTATCGACGCCATCAGCCCGCGGGTGACGTAAATGAAGCCACCAGGAAGCGCGAACGCATTGACCGCCGCATCGTCGACCACGTGGAATTCCCAGGGCAACTTCGGTCGCTCTGAGTTTGCCGCCATCCGCTTGCCGAGGTTCGCTACATACGCCTGAACTTTCGCATCGTTGTAGAGACCTATACTCTGCGCAACTTCCTTGGAGGCCTGCTGTCCCATCTGGATCTCTTGCGACTCCGAGACGAGGGACAGCTCACTCTTTCCAGTAACCGGGTTGCGGGCGCAGCTGAGCAGGCCCACAGTGACACCCACCGCGACAAGGCCCGCGCGGGGCCGAGCCAACCAGGTATATGCCAAGCGACGAGTCATAAAACGTCCTTTGGTTCTCGTACCATCGCCGGATCTTTCGATGCTGAACCGGCTTACCGCCGGCGCGGAGCCTCCACGCTAAGCTGGGGCACCAGCCGGGGCTGTGATCCGCGTCCCCCTCTGCAAGACGCGGACCCAACAGGCCAGCTCAGGGCGTGGTCATGCCGGTCGGTACTGCCATGAAACGGCTGGCGACGATGCCCGTCAGCATGAACAGGATGATCGCCGCGAGGACAACGACCACCGTATAGGTCACCGCCTTCTCCGGGGGAGTTTTCATCAGCACCGGAAGGCCGAGGTACAACAGGTACAGACTGTAGAGTCCTAGAATTGTGAGGATCCGGAGGCCGGGGATCAGCAGAAAAATCCCGGCGACCCAGCTTGCAGTGCTGGAGTACGCGGCAACTTTCAAAGCCTGGATCTGGCTCCGCTGACCATTGAACTTCGGGGCTAGGGCGTCGATGATCAGCGCCAGCACGTACGTGGCCACCAGTACCAGCACGTAACTGACAAGTGCGCTGGTTATCGCTGACCCGATCGGCACACGATAAGTCCCCACGAAGGGGACCGAGATTCCGAACACCGAATAGCCGATGATCTGGGCAATGGGGCCTATTGCCGCCAGCGGCATGATGTAGCCGGTATACAGCTGTCCCGGCGTGGTGGGTTCGGTATCGATCACCTGCCACTCGGTCCGGGGAGAGAGCAAAATCCGCTTGACGCGATCCATGAGGTTCATCGGGAGTCTCCTCAGGGCATAGTTGAATTCCGCCGGTCGGGTTCGAAGCGTGATATGATGCGGTGCGAAAAGATGGACGTCTAGTACCTGTGATGCATGTCACGGGGCAATGAGGGACCGGGGGGTTCGCGTCCGCGGAAACATCTACTTAGGTTGGAGGCGACGTACCGTCCCCTTCTGCCCTGGAGCGACCTATGAGACAACGGTATGAATATCTCGCCTGCCTGACGCTGCTCGCCGCGTGCGGTGGAGGGACGATGCGAGTCGCTCAGGAGGAGGAAAACGACTCCGAACCCGTGGCATTGGCGCCTGCTCCGGAAGCAGCTCCCGACTCCGTGCCCACCCCACAGCCGGAGTACACCTCCCCGGACAGTGTCCCGCCCCAGCCTGCGCTGGAGGGTCAGGGATACGCGCCGTACGGAGGCTCGGCGGGTCTGGAATTCAGACGAGTCGGCCAATGGACCCGCACCGGGATCAGCGAAGCTCGCAGGTTAGTCATTCGAGATGCCAATGGCTGGGCGGAGTTTTGGTCAGAACTGGGAGTGGGAGATCGTCCCGAGGTGGATTTCTCACGCGACCTGGTCGTGGTGGCGGCCGCGGGACAACGCCCGTCCGGAGGCCATGAGATCGTGATCGATCGGGTCACTCAGAACAATGGTGAGCTCAGTATCTCCGTCGTAGAGACCACACCCGGTCCCAACTGCATGACTACGAGCTCGCTGACTCAGCCAGTGGATGTTATTGTCGTGCCGAAAGTTAACGCAAGGAATTGGAGCTTCCTGGAGCGCAAGGAGGTGAGAGGCTGCCGTTGAACTTCGCTATGTGCCGATAACAGCGTCAGATCCACGAGCGGGCCGGGCTAATCACCGGTCCAGTCGCAGGACCGCAACTTTCCCTTCGTGTCGTAAGTCCAAAAGAGTCATGCATTTATCTTGCACTTGACTTGGTAAATAGGCCGGTCGTTATTCCCGGCTAGGACCCAACTCTGGTGGTCCACTGAACGCGTTCCGGCTGGTAGCCCTCCGGCCGGAGATTGACTAAGCAGACCCTGATGTCGAACCCCAGTCGCACCTTGGCGCCTGCTCTGGTGCCAGTTGGCAGCCTGCCGCACCGCCCCGACCTTCACGTGGTTACCTCACCCTCGCACGAGCATCCGAATCCGCCTCGGGCCCGGGTGGCGCCACGAGTCGAGATCGTTCACGGGGAGACCCGGATCGACGATTACCACTGGCTGCGAGACCGGAGCAATCCGGAAGTGCTCGCCTATCTCGAAGCGGAGAACCAGCACACCAATGCGGTCATGCGTCACACCGAAGGGCTCCAGGAGCGACTCTATCATGAGCTGCGGGGACGCATCAGGGAGACCGACCTGTCGGTGCCTGAACGTCTGGACGACTATCTCTACTACAGCCGAACCGAAGCTGGAGGTCAGTACCCGATATTCTGTCGCAGGCAAGAGCTGCCCGGGGCGGTGGAGGAGGTCATGCTGGACCAGAACCCACTCGCCCACGGGTACCCCTATTTCCGGGTAGGCTCGGTCGAGATCAGTCCCGACCACCGTCTCCTGGCTTTTACGGTAGATACCTCCGGGGCCGAGGAGTTCACCCTCTACATCAAGGACCTGGTTAGCGGCGAGATCCTGCCGGAGAGTGTCTCCCGGGTCTCCCCTCGAGTGGCGTGGGCCAATGACGGACGCACGCTCTTTTACACTGTTCTCGACGAGGCGGGCCGACCCTGTCGGCTCTATCGCCACGACGTGGGAGCCCAGCCATCCGACGATGCGCTGGTCTACTTCGAGCCCGACGCAGCCTTCCACCTGGACATCAGCCGGACTCGCAGCCGGCGTTACCTGCTACTGGACCTGTCGAGCCATTCCACGACTGAGGTCTGGTTCGCGAGCGCCGACCGTCCTGGGGAGCCGTTTCGGGTGGTGCAGCCCCGCCGGCCCGGGGTCGAGTACATGGTCACTCACCATGGAGACCGCTTCTTTATCACCACGAACCACGAAGCCCCCAACTTTCGCTTGGTTCAGGCACCAGTGGAGCATCCGTCCTGCGAGCATTGGACGGCGGTGCTGCCCTACCGGCCAGAGGTTAAGTTGGACTGGACGGATGCCTTCCAGAATCACCTGGTGGTGTACGAGCGTGAGGTAGGGCTCACTCGGATTCGGGTCATCGACTTACCAACCGGAGCCGAGCATCTGGTTGCCTTTCCCGAGCCCGTGTATACCGTGCGGCCTCACGCCAACCCCGAGTTCCACACCAGCACGCTTCGGTTTACCTACACCTCTCTGGTCACGCCCAGCGCGGTAGTGGACTACGAGCTCTCGGAGCACACCTGGACGGTGCGGAAGCAGACCGAGGTGCAGGGCTACACCCCATCCGGCTACTGTAGTGAGCGCGTGTTCGCCGCCACACCCGACGGAGCTCGGGTCCCCATCTCACTGGTCTACCGCCGGCCGCTCGAGACCGGTCGGCCTCGGCCACTGCTCCTGAGTGGCTACGGTGCCTATGGGCTGAACTATGACCCGGTGTTCTCAACCGATACGTTGAGCCTGCTCGACCGCGGCTTCGTGCTTGCGATCGCTCACGTTCGAGGCGGGGAGGAGTTGGGCCGCCATTGGTACGAGGCCGGGCGTTTGTTCAACAAGCGAAGCAGCTTCACCGACTTCATATCCGCGGCCGAGCACCTCATTCGCGAAGGGTACACCTCGCCAGACCGGCTGGTCATCAACGGAGGGAGCGCTGGTGGCCTCCTGATCGGGGCGGTGACGAATTTGAGACCCGATTTGTTCCGTGCCGTCTTGGCGGAGGTGCCGTTCGTTGACGTGATCAACACCATGCTGGACGCTTCACTGCCGCTGACAGTCATCGAGTACGATGAATGGGGAAATCCAAACGACCCGAACGCCTACGCCTACATCCGCTCGTACTCTCCCTACGACAACGTGGTCGCGCGAGACTACCCTCATATGCTGATTACGGCGGGACTCAACGATCCGAGGGTGGCCTACTGGGAACCAGCGAAGTGGACCGCCAAGCTTCGCGCCACCAAAACAGACACCAATCGGCTGCTTCTCCGCACCAACATGGGAGCCGGACACGGAGGAGCCTCGGGGCGCTACGACGCGCTCCGGGAGACGGCATTCAAGTACGCGTTCATCCTCGACGTGCTGGAGATGGAGGACTGGGAGTCGAGTGTCGAGGGTTCCCGCTCTTCATGCTTACCACAATGGGGAACGGGGCCAGCGCCGGGCCAGCATTTCATCCAGGCCTAAGGTCCGGCCCGCCGCGCCGATAAGCAGGGTCACGGCGATCGCTCCGTAATCCCAGTCGTCAGTGCTCCCCTTGCCAGATGAGTTCATTGTCAGGAGCAGCGCGAGGAGCGCGGAGAACCGCGTCGCCAGTCCGATCATCAGGGTGACCCCTACCAGTAGCTGAGACCAGCCCACCACTGCATTGAGAAGGTGCAGGTTAAGCTCCGCCACCCGGCGGAAGAACTCCTGGTGGAGCGGGTAGACCGTCCTGCTGAGGCACCCCCGAAAGGAAGCCGCCCGGAGGAGCAGGAGCGTCGGGCAGGAGGCTGATCCAGGCAGACGGGAGGAAGACCAACGCGAGGTCGACCCTCAAAAACACCAAACCGGCCCGGGCCGGAATGCCCTGGAGGATCGCCAGGGAGCCGCATAGCCTAGAAAGTTACGCAGGTCACCGCGCCAGTGTGGAGGTAGCCCAGATTGGTAGGGTCTCTAACATGGAGGACTGGTGCGAGTCCGTGACATCATGACACCCGATCCTGCCTGGTGCACTCCCGACACCAGCGCCCGGGAAACGGCAGTACTAATGAGAGACCACGATTGCGGCTCCATTCCGGTGGTGGAAAGCCAGCAGAGGAAACGGCTGGTAGGAACGGTGACAGATCGGGATCTCGCGGTCCGTGGCCTTGCAGCCGGCAAGGGTCCCGAGACGCCGGTTCGCGAGTTGTTGACCGCGTCCCCGGTGACCTGCGGTCCCGACGACGAGGTGGAGATCGTCCGGGAGGTCATGGTGGCCCGCCTGGTCCGCCGGGTCCCGGTGGTGGACACGGACGGGCAGCTCGTGGGGATCGTGGCCCAGGCCGATATTGCCCGCGAGGAAGGAGCCGCCAGCGACCAGGAGGTCGGCCGGATTGTGGAGGCGATCTCCGAGCCCAGGGGAGATCTGGAAGAGTAGCAGCGCTAGCCGTTGATCGTTCGCATCCCGGCTTCGTGATAGCGATCGCCGGCTGCAACCCCCTTGGGTGCGACCTCCTCGATCTCCTCGAGGTCTGCTCCCGTCAGGCCCAGGTCCAGGGCACGGACGTTTTCTTCCAGGTAGCGCCGCTGCTTGGTGCCGGGAATGGGAACGATGTCCTCGCCCTGGGCCAGCAGCCACGCCAGCGCGAGCTGGGCCGGGGTGCACTTCTTTCGCCGGGCGAGATCCTCCACCCGCTTTACCAGGTCGAGGTTCCGCTGGAAGTTCTCGCCCTGGAAGCGGGGCGAGTTTCGCCGATAATCGTCTTCCGGAAGGTCCTCGAAGGTACGGAAGCGACCGGTCAGAAAGCCCCGTCCCAGAGGACTGTACGCCACGAAGCCGATCCCTAGCTCCCGGCACAGTGGCAGCACCTCGTCTTCGGGGTCCCGAGTCCAAAGCGAGTACTCGGTCTGCAGCGCACTGATCGGATGCTCCTGGTGGGCGCGCCGAATGGTCGGGGAAGCAGCCTCCGAAAGACCCAAAAACCGAACCTTTCCCTGCTGCACGAGATCGGTCATGGCCCCCACCGTTTCCTCGATCGGAACGCTGCGGTCCACCCGATGCTGGTAGTACAGATCGATGTAGTCCACGCCCAATCGTTGCAACGAGCCGTCGCACGACTTTCGGACGTACTCCGGTCGGCCGTTCACGCCCAGATAGCTACCATCCTCTCCTCGCTGGTTCCCGAACTTGGTTGCCAGCACGATCTCATCTCTCCGCCGACCGCGGAGCGCCCTGCCGACCAGCCGCTCGTTGGTGAACGGTCCATACATGTCCGCCGTGTCCAGGAAATCGATGCCCAGATCCAGGGCCCGGTGAATGGTCGCAACCGATTCGTCATCATCCCGCCCGGCATAGAACTCCGACATGCCCATGCAGCCGAGACCGAGGGCTGAAACAGCGAGGCCTTCACGGCCGAGAGTACGGCGTTGCATCGGTGGCCTCCCTTCCAAGTAGCACTCCAGAGTCGAATCTCGTCTGGAGTCTAGGCGCCAGTAAGGTCTGGAGTCTAGAGTCTGGGGTCTATATTGGATATCCGAGACCCTAGACCCTGACCTCCGACCGACCCTAGACCTCCGACGTCACATGCCACCCGATCGCCAGCTCAATCGAATATGCGTGTTCTGCGGTACCAACCCTGGCTCGCGACCAGGATACGGACTGGCGGCTCGGGAGCTCGGCAGGGCGCTTGCGGAGCAGAATATCGAGTTGGTCTATGGTGGTGCGAGCGTCGGGATCATGGGCGAGCTGGCCGACTCGGTACAGGAGCATGGCGGTCACGTCACCGGGATCATCCCGCAACAGCTGAGAGAGAAAGAGGCGGCCCACACCGGTATTCGTAACCTCATTGTCGTGGCCTCGATGCACCAGCGTAAGTCCCAGATGGCCGATATGTCGGACGTGGTCATCGCTCTCCCCGGCGGCATAGGCACACTCGAAGGGTTCTTGGAAGTGCTTACCTGGGGCCAGCTGGGCATCCACGCCAAGCCAGCGGCAATTCTGAACGTGGAAGGGTACTTCGATGCCCTGACCGGATTTCTCGATCATGCGGTGCGGGAAGGTTTCCTCACCAAGGCTCATCGCGAGGCCATTATAGTCGAGACCGACCCGGCCGGACTGCTGGACCGAATGCGCGCCTATACCCCGACCGAGGGCGAGAAGCTGATGGGGAGGACGCATCGGTAGCGGGGAAGCGGGGAAAGGAAGTGCGGGGATAGGCGAGCCGGCTAGAGCGACCAGGGTTCAGAGCTTATCTCCCCGCTTCCCCACTTCCTTGCTTCCCGGCTTTTCTCGCGAAATCCTCCGGAGGCGGGCGCCGCCCGAAGGTGTCCACGTATTCCCGGGTAAACTCTGCCCCCACTAACACCACCTGCGCCGAATAGTAGACCCACACCAGGACCACAATCACTGAGCCGGCTGCCCCATAAGTCGACGCAATGCTGGTGGTGCCCAGGTAAAGACCGATGAGCAGCTTCCCAATGGTGAAGAGTCCCGCCGTGACCAGGGCGCCGACCCACACCTCGCTCAAGGCCAGTTTCCGGTCGGGTAAGACCTTGTAGACCATGGCGAAGAGCAAGGTGATCACACCGAGCGATACCACGACGTTGAGTCCCTCCCACAGCACAACCACTCCTGGAATGGCGTTTCCCAAGTACCGGTGGAGGGCGGCCAAGCCGGCGCTCACGAGAAGTGACGTCAGCAGCAAAAAGCCGAGTGCTACCACCAGGCCAAACGAGATGAGCCGTTGCTTGACCAGCATGCTCAGGAAATTGCCACTCGTCTTCGGCTTGACCCGCCAGATGGTGTTCAACGCAGTCTGCAGCTCGAGAAACGCGCCGGTTGCACCCAGGAAGAAGGTGATGAATCCGGCCGCGGTCGCCGCCACGCTGGACGAGGGCTGAGCCGCCCCCTCGAGCATGGCCTGAACCGCTTCCGCTCCCCGGCGGCCGGTCAACCCCTGGATCTGTCCCACCACCTCGCCCCGCACCGCCTCCTCTCCGAATACCAGCCCTCCGATGGCGATGGCCACGACCAGGATGGGAGCCAACGCAAAAAGAGTGTAGAAGGCGAGCGAAGCACCCAGCCTTGGCACGTCGTCCTTCCACCAGCCCGCCAGCGCGCGCTTGAGGATTCCGCCCAGCGCTCGTAGCGTAATTCGAGATCGAGTTCCGGTCGCGGATGTCAGGGGCTGCCATCCCCGGCAGTCGGAGCACTGGCCATGCTCAGGCTACCGGCATCCACCTTGGCAAAGGCGTATGGAGTTCGCTCCAGCGACACATACAGCTCGTCAGGTGCCGGTTCAATATCGGCCCCATAGTAATGGCTCAATACCTTCTGAAAAACATTTACGATCGTGACGGTATCACTGAACAGGCGTCCACCACCGTTGGGTAGGTAGTATGCGCCGAAGGCGCCTAAGCGCTCCCGAGCCTGAGCCGGAGTCACCGATGCAGCGCTTCTCGCGGCCGAATAGCGCAGCAGATTGGTGCCATGATCGCCCTGCAGCAGGATCACTGGCGGCACGGAGGATTCTTGCAGGATTGACGTGACGGTTTGAAGAAGGAGGTGATTCAGACACTGGAGCTGTTCGAGGTACGCTCGTTGCCGGCCCTCACGCCCTTCAAAGGAAAGCTGCTTGGCGACTCGACAATCTGCCCGGAACACGTAGGGCCAATGAGGGCTCACTAGATGAGCGAACGCGAACGTGGGCTCCGAGCGGCCAGGCACCTGTTCCATCGCTGCCAGGGTTCGCCTGATGTGATCTGCATCCCAGGCTCCATTCTGCTTCAGGAGGCCCAGAGCCGTTGTGCTGAGAAATGAGCGCCGGAGATCCGAACGGGTAGCCTCCCGACTCGGATTGAAGCCGCTCCACGGCTCGAATTCCCAGTCTGCGTTCCGGTTGCGGCTGGTAGAAGGCCACCACTGGGAAGGAAAGAACAGGAATCGATACCCCCGCTCCTTGAGAAAGGAGACGGTTCGGTTGTTCTCCAGCAAGTAGTTAGGCAGGGTTGCGTCGGTGGAGCGCTCGCCTACTTCTGCAGCCAGGCGGGTCAGGTGGCTGAAGTTCAGCAGCGAGGGGAGCGACAAGACGGTGTGGACGTAGTTGCTGCGGACCAGCGCCGGGACAGTAAATCCCAGTTGACGTAGACTGTCTTCGAACATCCGGTTGTCGAACTGGAATTGTTCCTTCAATACCGCCGAGTTGGCATACTCGTCCAGCACGATGAGGTAAACGTCTCTGAGCGGGCCGGGATTGATGGGCTTGGCGCCGATGGGACGAGCGAGCTCCTCGGCCAGTTTGCTGTGGCGGAGCACCGAGCGCGCCCGTACCTGATCGGCCACGAACTTCAAGCCGAGCCACGTCACCAATAGGAAGCCAGTCAGGGCAAAGAAGCCGTTGACCCGATCCAGGTAGTGCGGCCGCCGCCGGGCCAGCCACCACAGACCCAAGACCGCGAGGCACAAGACCAGCAGGAGTCCCAGGACTGGAGGAGCGCCTGCCACCTTTCGGCTCACGCTGCCCAACGCGGACTTTCCGTAAAAGAAGAACACCACCACCAGGACTATCAGCGGTGTGATGCCTGGCGGCACCCTGGTCCAGAATGCGGCAAGCGCCAGCAGATAGACAACAGCACATCCGAGCAACACGATTCCCAGCACGATGGCAGCATCATCCGGCCGGGTTCCACCCGGATTCCGGGTGAGGGCATTCAGGATGGGTAGCGAGGCGAAAAGAAACGGATACCACGCTTTCAGGCGTTGACTCATGTCTCTGCCGAACCGCGGACGGTCATGCAGTACAACCATCGTTCCGAATCTTCGATTGGACTCATGGTTCGAATGGTATAGTATCGGCCGAAGGCCGCTTCGAAGCCTTCCTTGGTGTACCCCGGGAAGATGTCGGGCCGGCTGAGCAGTAGTCGCCGCACCTGCGAGTCGGTCTTCGGCACGAACTCGATGATGAGCAGCCGCCCTAACCGACTGAGATAGTGGGCTACGCGGTCCAGAGGGAGATTGTGACCGATGGCTAAATGATGAACCAGCGCCAACGCCAGGATCGCATCGGCTGGTCCCCGCTCCTCCAGCGAAAGCCGCTCATGGCCAGCCCACCCCTGAGCCGGCGAGGGATTGGTGAGATCCAGCAATAGCGGAAGTACTCGAGCTTCACCCTCCCCGCGGACCCGCCGATAGTTCTGCTCTACGGCGGCAGGATCCACATCGAATGAGACGACCTCCGCCCCGGACCGGCTGGCCACCCTGCTGTACTCTCCAGTATTCGCGCCGAGGTCCCAGACGGTGTCTGCACCCGATCCGTCCAGGTAGGCCTCGACCAATGCTCGCTTTGATCGACTGGCGGCATCGCTGTAGTTGGTATCCGACGTGTAGTCCGCCCACTCGGTCCCCGTAGGCCGCCATGCCAGCTTGCGGACTGCTGCCCCCAGGTTGTCCACCAGCCTGACGAGTGCATCACGGCTCATGGTCTTCCCTTTGGCGGCAGTCCCCACAGCCTTGTCCGAGTAGCGACCCTGCGCCCATGCATGCAGGTGAATGTGGAGCACGGTGTTGAGCGAGCCCCAGCTTCGGCGAGGGAGGAGGCGGCTGGCGAGGTCCAGCGGGATGCCGTCCAGGTACAAGCGGAGCAGGCCACCGCATCGGATATCGACCCGGCTCATGAGGCTCAGGGGGACCAGGAAGTGCTCACAAAATTGCTTGTATGCCGACCACGGCTTCCCTTCTTCCAACGGCTCGAAAGAAAGGGTGTCGATGAACACCGGCCGGCCAGCCCGGAACTGCACGTTGTACGCGCTGCTGTCCCGAAGAGTGAACCCTTTTCCAAGGGCGCGACGCTGAATTTCGAGCGTCAGAGAGGCGGCATCTTGCAGCTGCCCGAAGGACCATTCATAAGGGTAGGAGATGAACCCGACTCGTTCCGGCCGCAGCACCGCCGTGGCATCTTCGGTCGCGGCGTACTCGAGTCCCACCTGCTGGTGGCGAACGAGCAACCCATCCCGGACCAGCTCGTCATATAGCCCGGATGCGATGAACGACTCGAATTGTCGGCGGAACCCGACGTTGACCTGGCGGTAGAGGATGCCGTCCCGAGTGAAGACAAAGCCGCTGGGGTCGCGAAACGACCCCTCGACGGCCCGCCAGCTCATCGACGGCGGCGCGGAACCAGGGATTTGAAGAAAGACTTAACGGCTTCGCGGACCCGCGAAACCATGGCGACTACCGACAAAACTCCGGCAGCGAGGAATTGGAGCACCAGGCTGCCAGTCGTGGGGTCTATGTACATCGGCTGTTTTCCAGTTCGTGCAGGTAAGTTCCCGCCCTCTGCGCCGGGGATTGGGGCAGTCTAACGTCCCTGTCAAGGTAACTTCAGTGAGGCGCACCACAAAGCGGCCGCTATTCGGAGTTCGACAACTGTTGCGCCGATGCTCCAGCGGGCACCTCCTGATGCCACACCGTCTTGATGTTCACGAACTCCCGAATCCCATGATGGCTCAGCTCTCTGCCAAACCCGGACCGCTTCACCCCGCCGAAAGGAAGCCGAGGGTCGGACGCTACCATCGCGTTGATGAACACCATACCGGCCTCGATCTCGGCAATGAACCGATCCCGTTCTTTTGCGCTCTCGGTCCAGACGCTGGCGCCAAGTCCAAATTCCGAGTCGTTGGCCAGCCGGATCGCCTCGTCGGCGTCCCGTACACGGAAAAACAGTGCCACCGGACCGAAGATCTCTTCATCGTACGCTGGTGAGTCTACCCTGATGTCGGTGAGCACACCCGGCGCGAAGTAGTAGCCGGGCCGGTCGAGCCGATACCCCCCGGTGAGGAGCCGGGCGCCGGCGCTCACTGAGCGGGTTATCTGGTCCGTGAGCGTCTTCACCTGCGCCTCGTTGGCGAGGGGTCCAACCTCGGTCGCCGGGTCCATCGGATCACCTACGACCAGGGCCTCCATCCCGGAGACCAGCCGGCGCTCGAACTCATCCGCGATGGGCTCGGCCACGATGAACCGCTTGGCTGCGATACATGACTGCCCATTGTTGATGGTTCGTGCCTTGACCGCTGTCCGCGCGGCGTTGGCGAGGTCAGCAGACGGCATGACGATGAATGGGTCGCTCCCGCCCAGCTCGAGGACAGTCGGCTTGATCTGCTTGCCGGCAGCGCTAGCCACATGGCTTCCGGCTGCGGTGCTTCCCGTGAGGGTTGTGGCAGCTACGCGGGGATCCTCGATGACCCGGCGCACTCGGTCGGTCTCGATTAAAAGCGTCTGGAAACACCCCTCCGGAAAGCCGGCTCGCCGAAAGATCTCCTGAATTGCCAGGGCGCATTGAGGCACATTGGAGGCGTGCTTGAGGAGCGCCACGTTACCGGCAGCCAGAGCCGGAGCCGCGAACCGGAACACCTGCCAGAAGGGGAAGTTCCACGGCATGATGGCCAGGACCGGGCCGAGTGGTTGATAGGTGACGTAACTCCTGGTTGCACTGGTCTCCACCACTTCATCCGCCAGAAAGTGCCCAGCCTGTTCGGCATAGTAGCGGCAGCCCCAGGCGCATTTGGCGGCCTCCTCAATGGCCGCCTTCAACGTCTTGCCCATTTCCACGACCATGAGCCGCCCGAATCTCTCCTTCTCCGACTCGAGAATCTCGGCTGCGCGGAGCAGCTTGCTGGTGCGCTCCTGAAGAGGTGTTCGGCGGAACCTGAGGAATGCATCGGCCGCGCACTGAAGTCGTTGATCCAGCTCCAGCTCGGACAGCGGTGTGAAAGTACGAAGAGTCTGCCCCGTCGCCGGGTTCACGGTTGCGATAGTCATGCCGGCTCGCCTTTCGTTGGCTATTATGCTCCCCATGCGAGCGATCCACGTCCTGCTCCGGAACAGCATCGATTACGCCGGCCTCTTTCCTCCAGCGGCGCTCGACATGAGATCGGCGGTGGAGAACTATGCAAGCTATCGGGCCGGTGAAGCAGCATGGGCCCTGGGTCGCTTCGTGCTGCCGGCAAGTCGGCTGAGCGAGCTCGCGGAGGCAGCCAGCGGAATCATTGATGCTCCCCCGGCCGGCCAGCCATGGCCGCTCGCCGCCCTGGTTGGGTCCGAGCTGGAGGGCGACCTGGCTGCCATCGCCGAGTTCAATCGCCGGGAGCGGAATGCGCGGGTCGACACGATCGAGCTCAAGGCCGGCTCGATAGCCTCCCTTGCAGACACGATGCACCGGGTACCAGACGATCTGCAAGCGTATTTCGAGATCCCGATCGACCGCGACCCCGGATCTTTCGTCGCGGCGGCGGCCAAGGCGGGAGCTCGGGCAAAGGTCCGTACCGGCGGGGTGACCGGAGACGCGTTTCCAGGCACGCAGGATCTGATTCGTTTCCTGGTCGCCTGCATTGGTACGCCCGTGGCATTCAAGGCTACGGCAGGACTGCATCACCCGTTAAGGGCAGAGTACCGGCTCACCTACGCCCCGGACAGCCGCAGCTGCGTGATGTTCGGGTTCCTCAATCTTTTTCTCGCCACGGCGTTTCTGAGAGCCGGCATGGACCAGGAGAACGGGGTGCGGGTCCTGGAGGAACAGAATCCAGGCGGCTTTGGGATCGACTCGGAGGGGGTGCGCTGGGGCGAACACCGGCTGGGTCTCGAGGATCTCCGGCGGGCTCGGGAGGTGATCGTCTCCTTTGGATCCTGCTCCTTCATAGAACCCTTGACCGAGCTCCACGCCCTTCATTTGCTCGCGCCCAGAGTTCACCAGGCGTGAATCAGACCCATGACCCCGCGCTGGTGTCCTGGGTCGAGTCTGCGCAGGGCCATCCCGACTTTCCCATTCAGAATCTGCCTCTAGGCATCTTCCGACGCCGGAATTCCGGCGATCCACCCGGCATTGGAGTGGCCATTGGAGATCAGATCCTGTCCCTGGCTGCCACCAGGGCCATCCTCGGAATACCCCGCGGCCCGGTCGGCCAAGCTTGCGAAGAGCAGTCGTTGAACCATGTGATGGCGTTGGGGCGGTCTCACTGGTCCGCTCTTCGGGCCGACGTCAGCGCCCTCCTCGCATCGGGCTCCCGGGCCTCTCGTCCTGGCACCGCCGACCGGATCTTGGTTCCGATGCAAGAGGCGGAGTTGTTTGTTCCGGCCAGGATTAGGGACTACACCGACTTCTATGCATCGGTTCACCACGCCACCAACGTGGGCAGCATGTTCCGTCCGGACAACCCTCTCCTTCCCAACTACAAGTGGATTCCCATCGGCTATCATGGCAGGGCCTCGTCCCTGGTGGTGAGCGGAACGACAGTGCGGAGGCCCAAAGGACAGCTCAAGGCGCCCGAGGCGGACCAACCCGTGTACGCGGCCAGCGGTGCCCTGGACTACGAGGCCGAGCTGGGGTGTTTCGTCGGACCGGGCAATCATTTGGGTGAGCCGGTTCCATTGCAGTCCGCCGAGGAGCATCTCTTCGGGGTATGTCTGGTCAACGACTGGTCTGCCCGGGATATTCAAACCTGGGAATACCAGCCACTCGGGCCATTTCTCGCCAAGAACTTTGCGACCACGATTTCGCCTTGGGTGGTCACCTTAGAGGCGTTGGAGCCCTTTCGGGTGCCGGCGTTCAAGCGGGCCGAAGGAGATCCAGAACCGCTGCCGTACCTCCAAACTTCCGACAACCAGACACGGGGCGGCCTCGATCTGCAGCTCGAGGTCTACCTCTCCACCGCCCGAATGCGGGCCCACGGAATAGACCCGCTCCGCTTGAGTCGGGCAACCACGGTTCACCTCTACTGGACGCTGGCTCAGATGCTCACGCACCACACCAGCAACGGCTGCAATCTCCAGCCAGGCGACCTGTTTGCCACCGGCACGGTATCCGGTCCGACCAAGGATTCTCGGGGCTGTCTGCTGGAGCTTACATGGCGAGGAAGAGAGCCCTTGACACTCCCGGGAGGGGAGACTCGCAGTTTCCTTGAGGATGGTGACGAGGTGATCTTGCGGGCCTCATGTGAGCAGCCGGGGAAAGTTCGAATCGGCTTGGGTGAGTGCCGAGGCACGGTGATGCCGGCCGTGGCCTCCTAGTTCCCTGCCTCGGCTGAATCGCTGTCTGAGCTCGCCTCGCCGTCATCCGCCAAGAACAGTGTGACCCTGGAAGGAACGATCGACTGCAGCCAAGTGATGCGGGGCGAAGGCTAACACTCCGGGGCCGGGCAGGGCGGGCTCGCAAGAGTCTACCATGCGAGCACCGTCCCTCCGTGGTGGCTCGTCACCCCTTCTCGACAATCCGCTGTAGTAGCTCCTGGGCGTAGTCCTTGTCCCATTCAGCCAGGTTCTTGCGCGCGCTGACCTCGACTCTCGTCGTTTTGTCGCTCTTCTGCTCCATGTCGATCGTGACGTCGAGATCGCCTTTCTTGCCTTTGAATTCGCGCCTGTCACCTCCACTCTCGGTGCTGGCGGCATCCGGAACGATGCCTTCCTCGCTCATGACGGCGCGGGCGCGGGCGGCGATCTGGTCGATGGAGCCTTCAACCAGCGACTCCGCTCCCCGGCTGGTGAGATAGATCCCCGCCCCGGCGCCGGCAGCAGCAGCAGCCAAACACCCGGTTACCGGCAAGGCCAATGCGAGCGCCAGCATCCACCGTAACGGCACTATCGACTTGTTCGCCATAACATTACCTCCATACCGGTGAGACAGACCACGGTGAGCAGGGTCATGGTAGACCCCGGACAGCCAGCCCGTCCACCGCCTGCATCACCGGGTTCCCGTAATCCTCGTCATAACCGCTTCCTTAGCCCCCCGTCGGCCTACATTATTCAGGGATTGCGATTCATCCGAGGCCACGTTGAGCCAGTTCCTGAAAACCACCCAGATCGCCATTCATGGGGCGAAGACACTACCCCGGCGATACTATGTGGAGCCCGTCATCTTTGCGGAGGAGCTCGAGCGGATCTTTGCGCGGCGTTGGCTCTGCGTCGGCCGGGAAGCCGAGATCGCTCAGCCGGGCGATTACTTCCTCCAGCAGCTCGGCCCTGAGAGCATCATCGTTCTGCGAGACCGGGGCGGTGCGCTCCGGGCCTACTACAATGTGTGCCGGCACAGGGGGACTCGTCTCTGCGAGGAGCCGCGTGGCCGTTTCTCTGAGACGATCCAGTGCCCCTACCACGCCTGGACCTACTCCCTCGACGGCCGCCTCCTCGGAGCACCTTCCTCGGCTGAGATCGAAGGATTCGTCAAGACCGACTACCCCCTCCATCGGGTACCCATCGAAAGTTGGGAAGGCTTTCTCTTTATCAGCCTGTCGGAGAATCCGGAGCCATTTTCCCGCGCCTTCGAGCAGCTGATCGGCCGCTTTGCCCGCTTCAACCTGCCGACGCTCGCCGCGGCCCGCACGATCGAATACGATGTCCGGGCCAACTGGAAGCTGCTGTTTCAGAACTACTCGGAATGCTATCACTGCGGGCCCGTGCACCCCCCGCTGGCCAAGCTGACGCCTCCGACGAGTGGGGAAAACGATCTGACCGAGGGTCCCTTTACCGGCGGGTTCATGGTCATCAACGAAGGCCATGAGAGCCTGACGATGAGCGGTCGATCCTGCGGGCTCATGGTGGGAGAGCTGCCCGACGAAGATCTGCGGCGGGTGTACTACTACGCCCTCTTCCCCAACATGCTGCTGAGCCTGCACCCCGACTATGTCATGTTCCACACTCTGTGGCCGGTGGCGCCGGATCGCACCCGGATCGTGTGCTCCTGGCTCTTTCACCCGAACACACTCGGCAATCCATCCTGCAACCCGGACGATGGGATCGAGTTCTGGGACATGACCAACCGTCAGGACTGGCATATCTGTGAGCAGAGTCAACTAGGGGTGCAATCGCGGGCCTATCAGCCGGGGCCCTACTCCAAGCGAGAATCGCTATCTGTGCAGTTCGATCGAGAGGTGCTGAAGGCGCTGGGACACTCCTTCGCCCACCCTCGCTGACTGGTCAGAACCTCCTCATCCAGTCCCGGAACCGGGGAATTTTCTCGGTGTTCGAGCCCGCATGTCGCGCAGGATCTCACGGGCGGCATTGTACCCACACGCTCCCATGACCCCGCCACCCGGGTGGGTCGCGGCGCCGCACAGATATAGGCCGCGGATCGGGGTTCGGTAATCCGCGTAACCGGGTACCGGGCGCATGAATGAGAGGCTGCTCAGGGACATGGCGCCCTGCATGATGTTCCCCCCGGTGAGCGCGAAACGCCGTTCGAGATCGGCGGGGGAGAGAACCTGGCGCCCGATGACCGCGCGACGGAAGTTGGGAGCATACTCGTTCATCAGATCAAAGCAGCGCTCGGCGTACTTCTCCTTCTCTTCTTGAAGCGAAAGCCCCGGTGCCAACTTGTAGGGAAAGTACTGGGTGAACATCGACATCACGTGCTTCCCGGCAGGTGCGAGTGTGTCATCGAGCACCGAAGGGATGGTAGCCTCGATGATCGGGTACTCCGAGGGACAGCCGTACTTGACATTATCGTAGGCCCGCTCGATGTACTCCAGCGTAGGCGCGATGTGAATGGTACCGCGGTGCTGGGGGCCGGGCTCGGTACCGGGCATGGCCTTGAAGTCAGGAAGCTCACTCAGCGAAATGTTGATCTTGAGGCTGGCACTGCTGTAGTCGATGTTGCGCACGGCATCCAGGAATTCCGGTGGGAGTACCTTCACGTCCAGAAGCTTCAGGAAGGTGACGTGGGCGTCGGCCCCTGAGGCCACTCTTCGCGCGCGGAGCTCGGTTCCGTCCTTGAGCACAACCCCGACCGCTTCGCCGCTCTTGACCAGTATGCGGGCGACCTCCGAGTTGGTGCGGATTTCAGCTCCGCGCTCCCGTGCGGCAGCTGCAATGGCATTACTGATCCCACCCATCCCACCCCGGACGTACCCCCACACCCCCCGGATGCCCTCGCATTCTCCCATGACGTGATGAAACAGGACGTAGGCCGTACCCGGCATCGAAGGTGACGCCATGGCGCCGATGATGGCATCCGTGGCCAGGGTGACCTTGAGCTGCTCCGATTCGAACCAACGGTCGAGGATCGGGGTGGCGGCTCCGGTCAGGATCTCGACTGCCCTTTGACCATCCGCTCCCAGGCGCGCGAAGCCCAAACCCAGGCGGGCGAGCTTGAGCAGATTGCCCGGACGGAATGACCAGGGATTGGGGGGCGTCTGGGTGAGCGTGGGCTCCAGGAAGGCGGCCACCCGCTCCAGCATCTTCTCGTACTTCGGCAGGGCGTCTGCGTCGCTGGCTGAGAACTTGGCGACTTCGCTGTGGGTCTGCGCCTTGTTGGGACCGAGCAGCAGCGAGCGGCCGTCGGGAAAGGGAGTGAAGGACGATGGGTTGCGCGGCAGCATCTTGAAGCCGTGCCGCTTGAGCTCGAGGTCCCGGATGATCTCCGGGCGGAGCAGGCTATTCACATAGGCCGCAGTGGACACCTTGAAGCCCGGCCACAGCTCCTCGGTCACACAGGCGCCGCCCAGGACCTCCCGCCGCTCCAGCACCAGCACCTTGGCACCGGAGCGGGCCACGTACGCGGCGGTGACCAGGGCATTGTGGCCTCCACCGATGATGATGAGGTCGTAGAAGGAAGGCATGTCACACCACGACCGAGCTACCGGGCAAGCTGGATCTCCGTCCTCGCATACACGAATCGCCCGTTGTATCCAAATGGAGAGGCAGCGGCCCAGGGGAAGGTGCCAAAGTTGTCGTTGAAATCCTTGGCGGTGCTGCCATCTTCATCGACTACAACGGTCGAGCTCGGCTGGTCGGGGTAGGTGTCGAACAGGTTCCGAACCCCTACCGCGAGTTTGACCAAATTGAACCGGTAGCCCAGTTCGGCGTCTACCAGTCCCTTCCCTCCGTAGTTCTCCCGGCAGAGATCGCAGAAGCCCGGCTGGGCCGAGGAGAATCCCCCATAATAGGACAAACGTCCCAGCGCGCTGAGCCGACTTGCCGTAAAGTTGGCCTGGAGAGTGCCCCGCCAGTCTGGCCGCTCATCCTCGATGCCTATCGCGGTCACCGAGTCGAGCAGGCCCGGCTCGCTGGAGCCCGCGTCCCGCAGCACCTGCGGCAACGGATCGACA
The DNA here is from genome assembly GCA_025929805.1 of Gemmatimonadales bacterium. GTDB lineage: Bacteria > Gemmatimonadota > Gemmatimonadetes > Gemmatimonadales > GWC2-71-9 > CAVVWJ01. The sequence continues at coordinate 24,444 of JAICPP010000005.1, forward strand.
TTTCTGATCTTGTTCCGGGTGACGTTGAACGATGCCGTGAGATCGAGCGTTCCATTGGGGCCGGTCGGCACGCGAAGGTTGCCAGCGATGTCTACGCCGTGCGCCCGGGTATCCAGCCCGTTCGTGAAGTACTGGACCGCGTCGAAGCCAAATCCCCCGGCGCGCAGGATCGCGACCGTGACCGAATCATCGAACGTCGCTCCCAGCAGGATCTGGTTATTGATCCGGATGTGGAAGTAGTCCGCCGTGATGGTCAGATTCTCCACCGGCGTCACCGCCACTCCCCCGCTGAAGTTGAAGGCGGTCTCCTCCTCCAGCGGTCGCGCGCCGAGCGTCACTGCTGCGGGATGGTCCACCGGAAGAACGCCGACGTCGATGAACTCTCCTTCGATCACATTCGTGGTCACCTTCCCGAAGGCGATCTGGCTCAGCCCGGGAGCCCGGAACCCGGTGCTCGCGGCCGCGCGGAAGGTCACCCGCTGGGAAGGTTGGTAGCGCACCGCCAATTTTCCGGTGAGCCGCTCGCCGAAGTCGCTGTAACTCTCGAACCGCGCCGCCACGTTGGCCAGCAGCTGGGGTGTGAGGTCGGTCTCCGCGTCGGCATAGATACCCACGTTGTTCCGGTGCCGCTCGGTGGCATCGTCGGGGGTGAAGCCGGGGAACACCGACGAGCCGGACGCTGCCACCTCTGCGCTGTCCTGATCCAGATGAAATCCGTTAATGTAGGAGGCGAGCTCGCCCTCGCGAATGGCGTACTTCTCCCGACGGAACGCCGCGCCGAAAGCGAAGTTCACCGGAGCGGGAAGACCGATGTTTACCGGTCGCGCCAGATTCAGCCCCGTCACGAATTCCTCGCGTAGCACGCGCCCGGCGAAGAACGACAGCTGGTTGGGGATTCCCGGGTCGTCCACGGTACCCAGCACCCGGTCGGGACCCGGGGCGCAGGGCACGTCGAGGCAAGGGCCCAGCGATGCGTTGAGCGTATTGCGGATGTTGTAGTCGAAGTGATTGTGCCCGAATTCGGCACCCACGTCGTAATTCCAGCCGGAGATCACCCCCCGAACACCAGCCGCCGCCGAGTAATCAGTTGGCTTTCCGTTGATCTCGGGGAGAAAGCCCAGCGGATAAATCTCCTGCCAGTTGCGCTCGTTGCCGGCGGTACGCCGGTAGCCATTCCCGGTTCCGTCCCGGTGGCCATAGCCCCCGAAGCTATAGAATTCGCTGCTTCCAGTCTCGTTGAGGGGCATACGAAAGTTGGCGAAGGTCAAGATGTCCTTCTCCAAGCCATCGCCCCAGTGGTGATTCGGCTGGGGCACCGGATTGCGCTTTATGACGACCTGGCCCTTGTCGTTGATGGAGTCGGTCGCGCCGGTGCCGGCGTCCTCGAACGGATCGGCCCACGCGCGATTGGTAGGCTCCCGGTCACGGAACTCCGCGAATACACCCAGCGATCCCCTTCCGAGTGGGATGCCCCACCCGCCATTGACTGTGGTGGTCGTCCCATCGTCCGGATAGTCGCCGGTGGTGTAGCGGCCCACATCGGCGTTGATGAAGGGCGTAAACGCGCCATCCTTGAGTACCAGGTTAACGACGCCTGCAATGGCGTCAGACCCATACTGCGCTGCCGCCCCGTCGCGCAGCACCTCGATACGATCAAGCGCGCTCGAAGGAAGGGCGTTCAGGTCTACGCCGCTGGAGCCCGCGCCCATGCCATAGTTGAAGCTGTTGACCACCGCGGTCTGATGCCGCCGCCATCCATTCAGTAGCACCAGAGTGTGATCCGGGCTCAATCCTCGCAGGGTAAAGGGACGCACGATGTCGCCTGCGTCCGTTACGCTCTGGCGGGGGAAGTTGACGGAAGGGGCCACCGCTTGGAGGATCACGCTGGTCTCGGTGCTGCCCTGCTGCTGGAGCTCCTCCGCCGGAAAGACATCGACGGGAACGGCCAACTCTTCCGCAGCCGTATGTCGCGCCCGCGAGCCCACAACCACATCGATGGGAGCCAGCTGCACCGCGCTTCGGCCCAAGGTGAAGTTCTGGCGCACCTCGGCCCCTGGGTTGACCGTCACGGAGGCGGTCGTCGCCCGGTACCCTACCAAACGTACCCGAACGGTCCGCTGGCCGGTCGGCACCCCGCGAACCTCGTACTCGCCTTGATTGCCGCTGGTTGCCCTGAGCCCGGTTCCTTCGACGGTGACGGATGCGTTCGGCAGGGCCGAGCCATTGCTGTCGGCCACACTCCCGCGAATGGTTCCGGTCTGTGCCGCAAGGGGCGTCGTCAGCCAGCCCACCGCCAGGATGTACCCCATTGCCCATACGATGTGTTTGATCACGAGAGCCTCCACGCGGTGTGGGTTGGTGCAGAGGTACAACGAGGATGACGATCGACCGGTACTGCCGCATCTAAATAGGGTCGGCTGTGGGGAGCGTCAAGCACCGGCCGCGCGGTGGTGACTTGGTACGGTCAGTAAACCGAGTGGCTGGAGGTGTCGAGATCGTTCTCCAATGTCCAGGTGATTACCTGGCCGGGCTGCACCAGGATCGGATCGCTGGTGAAGGGGCGGCCGGCAACCGGCAGTGCGCGCAGCCGGACCCCGGCGCTGGTGTTCAGCCGGTGAGATGGAAAGTCGAAGGAGGCGTTACTTAAGGCCGTGACCATCCCGAGCCGCTGGGGCAGTCCCCCAGTGACCAGATAGATGGTGATGTCATTCCAGTTGTGGCTCTCCACCGCGACCATGATCGCGCCGGTTTGCGAAGGATCCCCCGAGGGCTGAGGCCGCGAAGCCGAGAAGAGACCGCACCCCAGTGTCGCTGGAAGGAGCGTGCTGACCATCAGAAGACGACCGAGCTGGATCATCGGGCCGCCCCGAAAGCGGAAACACCCGCGGGGGAAGGGCCGCGGGTGTTTCCAATATATCGCTTGCTGGTATATATCGCTTGCTGGTACGGAGAAGTACTCGAGCACTTACTCGTTCGGCTTCTTGACCTCCACCTTCGGCACGGTCACTTCTTTCTTTTCGGTTCCAACCGTGGGGACCGTGATGGTGTCCTTGACGGTGCCGGTCTCCACACTGGGCGTGTTGACCGTGTCGGTTTCCGTGCCGATCACCGGCTTCTCAACTTCGTACTGCCCCTCCCCGGTTTTCTTGCAACCGCTGAGCGTCCATACCCCAACGAGAGCCAGGGCAAGCGTAAGCTTCCGCACGAGCAACCTCCCGGTTTGAGCGACCACCTGCTGACGATGTCTAGTCGCTCCAATATTCCCGATTCCCCGGGAACAGCCGTGTTTCATATCACCTGGCGCGCCGTGCGGCCGTCTATTCACGGCGTCCACAAATGTAGAGGATGTTGACAAAATTGTTCGAAACTTCTTGTGACACAATGTGATACGGCTCACTGAAGTGCAAAAAAACGCACCGGCAAGGCGCCCGAAGCCGGCTACGAGGCTATTTCTGCACCAGAATCAGATACTTGGACGCGGACCAGAACTCCTCGGGCGACGTGATCTCGAGAACGCCTCTGACCTCACCCTTCTCGGTGAGATCCCCGCCGAGATACTCCGGGCTCTGTCGGGACACGATCCGGTACTTCTTATCAGTTCGCGGGAGTGGAATCGAGAGGGTCTGGGTTTTGTCGATCATGGTGAAGGCCTCGAGGTTCGGCTTCCGGGCCGGCTCGAGCCGAGTGCCGCCGAAGATGAGAAACTTCGATCCTTCCTTGGTCACGACTCCGTTCCTGATCAGCTCGTCCTTCGTTCCGATGGCGTAATACACCCGGTTCTTGTACCGGGTCAGATGACCGACGGTATCCCTGAGCGAGGCCGTCTGCACATTCAGTTCGTCGATCTGCCCCGACAACGAGGCGATCTGAGTCCGTTGATCGGCAATGATGGCCTCTTGCTCGGCCCGCTGCTGTTCGGCAGCCGTTTTCAGATCGTCTATGGTCTGTTTGTACGTGCTGATCTGTGCCAGCAGCCTGGCATTGCGGATCTTGGCGTTCTTGATCCGGTTCTCCGTCGCAGTGAGCTTGGCTTCGCTCTCATTCAGCCGGGCGATCACCTGTTGAATTCGCTGCAGCGTTTCCTGACGCTCCTCTCGATCCTTCTGAGCGCCGGGCATGCCTGGGTCCGAACTCTCCTGAGAGGCGGAGACCGCCTTGGCCTTGGCCAGCTCGCTGTTAAGATCGCTCACGAACTGTGTGGTCTCGAGGATCTCCGTCAATAGGCTATCCTTTTGAGCCTCGGCCGCCCGGGATTCGGCCAGCGCCTGCGCCAGTCGGGCTTGGTTCCTGTCACAGCCGACCGCCGCTGCAGCGATCACCATGAGAAATGCGACGTGCCTCATCCGACCTCCTGCTTGGCTGGCAAGATATTCACGAACACCGATGGGGCCTCCTCCAACAGCAAGACCGAAGCCAGTGCGGCAGGTCAGCCAGGTGGCCACCCTCACTAGTATCGGCCGGGGCAGCCTAAAGATCGACTGAGAAATGAAATGAAAATGGAATGCCCCTGCCGGCCGGATCGGGCCGGGAGGGGTTTAGCTCAGGCAACGGTGCAGCTTTTTGCAGTCAGTCCTCGTCCTCATCATCGTCGCCGTCATCGCCCCCTCGGTCCCTGCCCCGTTCCGGCGGCGCCAACGCGGTGAGTTGAAACGTGGTCCTTGCTGCAGCACTAGCGTCCAACAGTGCGTCGACTATCTGGATCCCCTCCGTGCTTCCCAGTCGTACTTCAACGGAGGCATAACCACTGTCGTTGGTCGCTATGAGATCCGGGTCTATCTCTGCATCGGGAACGTCGCTCTCGAAGCGCACCAAAACATTACCCACCGGATTGGCAGCGGCGTCGACCACTCGTACGATCAACGGGTCGGGCAGCTTGGTGCCGACGGTCCCTTCCTGCCCATTTCCCCCTACTGCATTGAGACGCGCAGGGCCTCCGTCACCCGGAAGCATGAGATCACCGCCTCCGCACGCCACTGTCGCTGAGCTGAGGATGGCGCAGACCAGAGGACCAGAGATGCTGGCAGCTCTGATAAACATGACTCCCGTCCTGGCTTAGTA
>JAICPP010000305.1 GCA_025929805.1 Gemmatimonadales bacterium
AGCCCGCGAGAGGCCGTCCAGGATGGGCTGATGTTCCGGCCCCGCATGAGAGCGATGAGGGCGATCAGGATAATCCGGCCTACGCTCCTGTCAACGACAGCGTGGTTCTGAGAGCCAAAGTGGGTGTGTCTATCCTATGGGATCGACAAGTTCATCGTGCCTGAGGCCCGCCTGCCAGTTGGCTTGCTCGATAGGGCGGCAACCGATGAAGATCAATGGTCTCGATGTCTCACAACGGGTGGTTGCAGAAGAGCTCGGCATGACGCGCTTGGCCGAGTAGGCTCTGGCGCTCAAAGTGCAGGCTCAGGGTATCCTCAAAGCCTAGAACGCCGGCAAGCGGCGAGATCTGACCGACGATGGCAAGCCGTGCTTCGCCTGGTGAAATTCCCTACGAGTACCGATTGACAGGGTAGTCAATTAGGTGTAGTGTCATCCCGCCACATAACCCACATATCGGTCCGATCTTCCTAGGAATCATGAGGAGGTGCTGCGTGGACCACATCTGCGTTGTCTTTCCGCTCCTGCCCGGCAAGACCGAGGACGCTCGAGCCTTTCAGCGCGAGCTGGATACCGAGCGGAAAGCTGAGTATGACCAGTCAGAGCGGCGGATCGGCATAACCAAGGAATACTGGTTCATCGCCTCCGTGCCGTCTGGCGACCAGCTTGTGGTCTACATGGAGAGCGCGGACTTCAATCGAGCATTAGGCATGTTCTCTCAGTCGCAGGAGCCATTCGACCTCTGGTTCAAGCAGCGGCTGGCCGCAGTGAGCGGGGTGGATCTGGGCAACCTGCCGCCGGACATGCAGCTGCCGGAACTGGTCTCCAGCTACGAGGCCTGACCGGGACCTGACAGTGAATGTACCTGCACACGAGCCAGCTGAGAGTACGTAATCTCTCTGAACCCAACGTCTCTTCGATCGCAGTACGAACCGGTTTCAAAACTGATTGCGCTCTCGCTGCTGTTGGACATTCAATCGGTGCGGATTGACACGTCGCGCGATGAGCGTAAGATAGGGGGCACTACCACAACCGAATGGACGGAGCTTCCAGGCCCCGCGTAGCGCACGGCAAGGGACCTGGATCCTGGAGGGTTCGACCATGTCTCGCCTGTTTCCCCTGGGCCTGTCGTTCGTCGTGTTCGTCGCCCTGGTCGTGAGCCTGTCGCCCCTGGCTGGGCACTCCCAAGAGGCGACACCTGCCGTCACTACCCTGCCGCCTGGGGTCGAGGTGGTCGCCAGTGGATTGACCAATCCCCGGGGCTTTACCTGGGATGCTGACGGGCAGCTCTACATCGCCCTGGCAGGAACGGGTGGATCAGAGCAGCTCATGCGTGAGGGGACGCCCCGCCCGTTCATGATCGGGGAGACCTCCAGCATCGTGCGCATCGACAACGGCTGTGCGGTCCCGATAGCCGAAGACCTTCCCTCGCGCCACTGGCTCACGCCCGACTGGATCTGGGGAGCGATGGATGTGGCCATCCTCGACGGCCAGCTCTACGCCTTGCTTGGCGGCGGCGGGCCGACCAACGGCCAACCGGACTGGCCCAATGGCGTCTACCGCGTGCTGGCCAATGGCACCACCGAGTTGGTGGCCGACCTCTCGGCGTGGTTCCAGGACAATCCGACGGCGGTCACCGCCTGGGAAGGCGCCAATCCGGATGGCTCGCTGTTCGCGATGAAGGCCGGCAGCGATCGGCTCTGGGTCAGCGAGGCGGTCAGCGGCCGCCTCCTGACGGTGACGACGGACGGGCAGATCGCGCTGGTGGCTGATCTGTCCGCGGACCATATGGTGCCAACCGGGATCGCATTGGACGATGCCGGCGGGGCCTACGTCAACCACGAGACGGTGGTGCCCTACCCGGAGGGGGCAGGCAAGGTCATTCACGTCGGCCCAGATGGCACCGTGACCGACGCCTGGACCGGCTTGACCGCCGGCACTGGCCTGACGATGAGTCCGGATGGGGTGCTGTACGCGGCGGAGATGGCCACCAACAACAGTGATGAGCCGCCGTACCTGCGACCGAACTCCGGGCGGGTGGTGCGGCAAACGGGCACGGATCGGCTCGAACCGGTGGTGACCGACATCCCGTATCCAGTCCACCTCGATTTCGGCCCGGATGGTGCGCTCTATCTCGCCTATCCTGCCTTCGCTCCCGACATGGGCCAGGAGCAGGGTGTCCTCTTGCGCATCGACCTGTCGCAGGAATTGCCGATCTCGCTCGCGGGCGTCGGTGCCCTAGCACCGAGCTGTACCGGGGATGCAAGTGCCGGGCAGCTGGTCGCCGGCACGCCCGCCGCGGCGGCAGCGACCGGGATGAGCGTGCGGATCGACGACTTCGCATTCCTGCCGCAGGAGGTGACGGTGCCGATGGGGACGACGGTAACGTGGATCAATGACGATTGGGCCCCGCACACGGTCACCGCCGATGATGGGGCCTTTGTCTCAGGCAGGCTCAACCAGGGGCAGCGCTTTGCGCATACCTTTGCCGAGGCCGGTACCTATCCCTATCGCTGCTCGTTCCATCCCGGCATGCTC
>JAICPP010000008.1 GCA_025929805.1 Gemmatimonadales bacterium
CGCTACGCGGTGGCGTACTGATCAGCTAGAGCTCTACCCGACGTGAGGCGGTCACTGGGCTTCGGCCCGGTGACCGCGTGGTGCTCCCTCTCTGGCGGAGACATTCCATGAAGTGGCCCCGTTCGTCCCGCGTCTTCGGCTCGCTGTTGGTGCTCCTGCTAGGGGTGAGTTGCACCACCGGTGATGGCGGCCCTACCGAAATCTCTCTGACGGAGAGTGATGCCCTCCTGCGTCCTAGCGTTGAGCCCGTGGCAGTCGAGCTGCTTGTCTGTAAGGCTCAGCGATATGAAAAGGCGAGCAAGACCATTGGCAGCGAGGGCGGATCACTGAGAATCGGACGGCACAGGCTGGAGATCCCGCGCGGCGCCCTGGCCTCTCGGGTCACCATCACCGGGGAGCAGGTCATCGGAGAAGTAAACTCCGTCCGCCTGAGTCCCGAGGGACTGCGTTTTGCTAAGCCCGCACGACTGAGGTTGGATTATCGTAACTGCTCTTCAATCTTTCCCCAGAAGCGGGTGGCTTATACGGACGAGCTCCTAAGGGTCTTGGAGCTACCTCCTTCGGACGACTACCCGGACGATGAGTACGTCACCGCCGAGATCGATCATTTCTCCCGGTACGCTGTAGCCTACTGATCCGTGAATTCAGAGCGACAAGGACAGCCAGCCGCGCCGGAGCCTGAGCCCCAACAGGCTTTCTGCGCGGCTGATCTTCTTCGAGAGGCTCGCAGCCACGAGCGGGCCGGCGCCATGGCGGAGGCGGTCGAGTGCTATGAGTCGGCCATCGACCGGGCGACACGAGAGACCCAGCGAGGCATCTTGGCGGAGGCACTCCGGCGTCTCGCCGTAGTTCACTACCACCGCGATCTGCCCGGGTTGGCCCGCGAGCTGTGTCAGCGCAGCTATCAAACGGCCAAAGAGCTCGGCGATAACGTCCTTGCGGCGGAGGCGCTCAACAGTATGGCTGGTTTCGACTTCGAGGGTGGACAGATAGAGGCCGCCCGGGAACGATTCTACCAGGCCCTCGAGCTCGGTGGTGCAAGCGCGGAGCTTCGGGGACGCACGGAGCAGAACCTCGGAATCCTAGCCAACATCCAGGGTAGGCTGGCGGAGGCGCTCGCCCACTACCAGCGCTCCCTGGCCGCCTTCGAGGGCAGCAGCGACGAGCGGGGCTGCGCCATTGCCTACCACAACCTGGGGATGGTCAGCGCCGACCGTGAACTGTGGGATGACGCCGACCGATACTTCCAGCAGTGCCTCCAGGTGGCGGAGCGGATCGGAGACGTGCATCTCCAGGGTCTCGGGCTGCTGAATCACGCCGAAGTCCACATCGCCCGCCAACAGTACGAGAAGGCACGGAGCAACGCCGAGAGCGCACTGGCGATCTTCGACCGCCTGGGTGCCCGGCTGGACAAGGCGGATGCCTACAAGGTCATTGGCCGGGTGTACCGCGAGACTGGGCGTAACCTGCTGGCGGAGTCGAGGCTCCGTTCCGCGGTGGAGCTGGCCGTGAGCACCGGATCGATCCTCAGCGAGGCGGAAGCCTCCCGGGAGCTTGCGCTCCTTTATCAGAACATGGGACGAAACCAGGAAGCGCTCCGCTACCTCAATACCGCCCACCGGCTCTTCGGCCGGCTGGACGCCCGGGTCGACCTGGTGGATGTCTCAACCAAGGTGGTCAAGCTGGAGGAGACGTACTTCGCCGTGGTTCGGAACTGGGGACAGTCCATCGAATCCTCCGACAGCTACACCTTCGGGCACTGCGAGCGGGTCGCAGAGTACGCCATGGCGGTCGCCCGCGAGCTGAAGCTGGACGCGGAACAGCAGACCACGATCCGGATCGGGGCCTACCTGCACGACCTGGGCAAGGTGCGGGTGCCCCACGAGATCCTGAACAAGCCCGGCGCGCTGACTCCCGAGGAGTTCCGGGTGATCCAGATGCACCCGGTCTGGGGTCTCGAGCTACTGGCGACGGTCGAGTTCCCCTGGGACATCAAGCCGATCATCCGCTGGCACCACGAGCGCTACGACGGATCGGGCTACCCGGACCGGCTCCGCGGGGACGAGATCCCGGTCAACGCGCAGATCATTTGTATCGTGGACGTGTATGACGCGCTCACCACGACACGGAGCTATCGCCCCGCGCTTTCCCACGACGAGGCGCTCAAGCAGATAACCGAATCCCGGTCCTGGTGGCGACCCGATGTATACCAGGCCTTCATGCGATTGGGCGTGGCTGGCCTGCTGGGGCCTGATGGTAGTGCAGCCGCCGCCTGATTCAACCTCGAGGAGTTCGTGAAACATTCGCTGTGGGTTGCCCTGGTGCTGCTCCTCGTCGCACTCGTCCTGTTGCCCAAGTCGCACGGCTCCGGGATCTGCCGCGATTGCGGGTGGGCGGTCGTTGCGGCCGTCGGCGAGCCGCCGACGATCATGCCGGCGCTGGTGCAGGAAACGGTAGGTCGGGACATCAGCGACCAGATTTTCGAGAAGCTGGCCAATCTCTCGCCCGGCAAGCCCCCGATCGATCCTTCGGCCTACGTTCCCGCGTTGGCGCATCGCTGGTCGCGCGTGGATTCGCTCACCTGGCGCTTTCAGCTTCGACCCGGCGCTCGCTGGCACGACGGCCGGGCGGTTACCTCCCAGGACGTGGCGTTCTCGTTCGAGGTATTCGGCGATACGCTGCTCGGCGCATCGGCGAGCTACGCCCTGGCGGGCCGGCTACGAGTGGTACCGGAGGACTCCGCCACCTTCCTGATCCGCTTCACCGAGCCGTCGCCCGAGCAGCTGTACGATGCCACCTACCATGTCCGGATCCTGCCAAAGCACATATGGAATGCGGTGCCCCGGAGTCAGTGGACCAGCGATACCCTGGTGGGGCGGCTGGTGGGAAGCGGCCCCTACCGCCTGGAAGAATGGAAGCGCGGCCACAACCTGAGCATCACGGCCGACACTGTGTATCCTCGGCGCCCGGGACTGCGCCGGGTGGTATGGCAATTCACCAGCGACCCTGACGCGGCGCTGAACTATGTGTTAAGCGACCGGTTCACTGTTCTGGAAACGGTAGGAAGTCCCGACCGGGCCAAGCGGGTGGCCTCCGACACCGGTTTCAACCTGATCTCCTATCCATCGGCCACTTACGGCTTCCTGGGCTTCAACTTCGCCGGTCAAGGTAGGAAGGGAACGCATCCGATTTTGGGGGAGCGCGAGACCCGGCGCGGCCTGGCTCTGGCGGTGGACCGGCCAACCCTCGCGCGAGCCATCTTTGGCCCGGATGCCAAGGCGCCTCCGGGCCCGATGTCTCAGCTGCTCTGGATCTGGAACGACAGCATTGCGCAGCCCCACTTCGATCCGAGCGAAGCGGCCAGAGTGCTCGAGTCGGTTGGGTGGCGGAAAGATCCAGCCGGCCTGTACCACCGCAATGGACGACCGCTCTCCTTCGATATTCTGGTGCCGAGCACGAGCAGCAGCCGGCGCAAGCTGGCGGAAGGAATGCAGGAGATGTGGCGCCGGGTCGGAGTGCGGACGACGATTACGACGGTGGACTTCCCCGTCTTTCAGGAGCGGCTGGCGAAGGGCCGCTTCGATGCCTACATGGGCGCGTACCTGGATGAGCCGAGCCCCCGCGGGCTGAAGGATCAATGGAGCCGGGCCGGTTGGGCTGCCCTGAACTACGGCCGCTATGCCAACCCGGTGTTCGATACACTGATTGCCGACGCTTCCCGGGCGAGCGACGTGGTCAGGGCTCGAACGCTATGGCGCGAAGCCATGGACACGCTCAACGCCGACGTGCCAGCGCTCTTCCTGTATGCACCGGCGCATGCCGCTGCTGTACCCAAGACGTTCGGCCGGGTGGTGCTCGATCCCTATTCCTGGCTGCATACGCTGCCGGAGTGGAGATGGGTGGGGTTGGAATAGAGCCGGGGACCGGGAAGCATGAATCATCCTGATGCAGCGAAGGATCCCTCAAGTCCACCGGAGAGATCCTTCGGGTTTGCTCAGGATGACACTTTGTCCAGCTCCCCAGCTAGCTAGGCCGTCTTCCTCTTGCGCTCCTTGCCGGCCCGTTTCCGGCTCTTCTTGAGCTCGATCACGCCGGCCTCCTCCCTCGGCTGGCGATAGACGTACCGCTCGCCCCGGAAGTTCCTCAGGACCACCTCGTCCTCATTCATGGTCTCGACATACTCCGGAAGGATCGGGATCTTCCCGCCTCCGCCGGGCGCATCGATGACGAAGTACGGGATGGCCAGACCGCTGGTCCAGCCGCGCAGGGCCCGCATGATCTCCACCCCGGTCTGGACCGTGGTGCGGAAGTGCTCCGCACCGGCTACCTGGTCGGCCATATAGATGTAGTAGGGTCGCACCCGAGCCATGAGCAGGCGGTGCATCAGGTCCATCATGATGTCCGGCGTGTCGTTTACGCCTTTGAGTAAGACCGTCTGGCAGCCCAGCGGGATTCCCGCATTGGCCAGCCGGGCCAGGGCGGCCACCGCGGCAGGGGTGAGCTCGTCGGGGTGGTTGAAGTGGGTGTTGATATACAGCGGGTGGAACCGCTTCAACATTTCGCATAGCTCGGGCGTGATGCGCTCCGGCAGATGACAGGGGATTCGGCTCCCGATCCGGATGATCTGGATATGGGGAATGGACCTGAGCCGGGTGAGGATGGCCTCCAGCCGGCGGTCATTAAGCAGGAGCGGGTCTCCCCCCGACATGATCACGTCGCGAATCTCGGTATGCTCCTCCAGGTACTGGAAGGCGCTCTCGAACTGCGACATCGGGATCTTCTCGGGATCGCCCACCTTGCGCCGTCGGGTGCAGAACCGGCAGTAGGTGGCGCAGACCGGTGACACCAGGAAGAGCGCCCGGTCCGGATAGCGGTGGGTGATGTTGGGGACCGGGCTGTCGGCATCCTCGTTCAAGGAGTCGACCAGACCGTCGACCACTTCCAGCTCCTCGGTCGAGGGGACGTACTGCCGCCAGATGGGATCGTCCGGTGACTTGATCAGCTCGACCATGGCCGGCGAGATCCGGAATTCGAAGTTCTCCGCGGCCTGCCGGAGCCGATCCAGTTCGGGGAAGTTCTCAGGGCCAAACTTCGTGGCCAACGCATCGAGGGATGCGATCGAGTTCTTCTTCAAGACTTCCTGCCAGGTTTCCACGATTCCTCCTGGGCTACCGGGGTCATTCCCAGCGCAGCGAGGCCGATCCCTCGCTGCGCTCGGAATGACGCGTGGCACGATCACTTCCCCCTCCCACCTCTTTGACAAAGACAACCTGATCATCGCCGGGCGCGTAAAAGTCGGGGATGATGGCAACCGGGGAATAGCCCCTGGCCTGGTAGAAGGCACGGGTAGCGTGATAGTCCGACCTTCCGGCCGTCTCGACTACGATGAGCCGCGCGATGCCGGTGAGACGGCGCTCCATCTCCTGGAGGAGGGCGGTACCGATGCCGGTGCCCTGAAGCCCCGGATCGACCGCCATCCAGTAGAGATCGTAGGTGCCGACGGTGCAGGGCGTGGCACCCCAGCAGATCCAGCCGGCGAGACGACCTTCGCAGTCGGCGCCGAGTACGAAGTAGGTGTAACCGGTCCCCTCGCGTATGGCCTCATCGAAGACCTCCAGCGCGACCGCGATCTCATCCTCACGGAAGAGCCCAGCCGCACGAGTTATCTCCTCGATGCGGGCCCGGTCGGATCCGGTGAGGTGACGCAGATGTGGGGAGACGGTGGTGCCGCTCACGCGGCTGACACCCCGCTGACGAGGACGGCGGCGGCCCGGTGACTCTGCGAACGCATGAGCGCCTCATCGACGATCTGCATGACCAGATCGTCGTAGCTCCAACCAAAGGCGCGTCCCATCCGGGCGAGACCAGCGTTGCTGGAGAGGTCAGGAGTGGGATTGACCTCGAGGACGTAGGGTTGACCCTCCGGCGTGACCCGGAGGTCCACCCGGCCGTAGCCTTCCGCTTCAGCCATATGGTCCCAGGCCTGCCGAGCGACTCCGGCGATGCGCTGTTGCAGCTCGTTATCGAGCTCGGCGGGACAGACGGGCACCGTGCCGGCGTATTCCGGGCTGTCCGGAATCCACTTGGCGGCGTAGCTCACGATCGGCCAGCTGCCCTGAGGGAGCGTCTCGAACCGAATCTCGGCAATCGGAAGCATCCGCTTGCCGACAAAGCCCACGTTGAACTCCCGGCCAGGGACGTACTCCTGAACCACGACCTCGTCGAACTGCTCCAGCATCTGGCCGACCCGCCGCTTGAGCGCACGCTTGCTGGTGCAGATGGCGCCGTTGTCGATCCCGACGCTGGCATCTTCCGCGGCAGGCTTGACGATGGCAGGGAGGGGAAAGTCCGTCGGGGTCTTGTTGTCTTGGGCGAGAGTAAAGGCAGGAACCGGCAGCCCGGCGGCTGAGAGCAAGGTGTTGGCGACGTGTTTTCGGTGGCAGATGGCAGTCGGCCAGGTCCGGCAGCCGGTAAACGGCACCCCGGTCAGCTCCAGCGTGCTGACCACCAGGTCCTCGAAGCGGGCGTGCCCGTTGATTCCCTCGCAGAGATTGAAGACCAGGTCGGCGCGACGGACCCGGGAGAGCCAGCGGAAGTCGCCGTGCCGAACCGGAAGCAGCTCCACCTCATGCCCCCTGCGCCGCAGGACGTCCCGGACCTCATGGACGTTGGACACCACCGCCGCCACATCCTGGGGGCTCCACTCTTCGCTACCGGCATCGAAGAGGATTGCGACTTTCATCAGGCCACCTCCGCCAGAAGTGAACGTCCGCTGATCCGGCGCCAGGCGATGTCGGCGACCGAGCGGATGAGATCGTCGTAGCTCATCCCGGCCGCTGCCGCGGCCTTGGGGAAACAGGAGTGGTCCCGTGGGTCGGGCAATACGCCCGGCAACGGGTTGAGCTCGACAACCATCGGGCGACCTTCCGCATCGCAGCGCACATCGACGCGGCACCAGTCGCGGCATTCCAAGGCGTGGTAGGCTCCGAGCGCGGCCGACCGAATTTCGTCGGCGAGACTCTCGGAGATGTTGGCCGGGCACTCGTAGATCTCGAGCGGGTTGCTGGGCGTGTCCCAGATCCACTTGGCCTCATAGCCGTAAATCGGTGGTGCTCCTTTCGGCAGCATATCAAATCGCATGCCGATAATCGGCAGACAGAAGGCTTCGTCGCCGTTCCCGAGGATCGCCACCGTGAACTCCTGCCCGGGCAGATAGGCCTCGATGATCACCGGCTCGGCATAGGTGGCCAGCAAGTGGGAGACCTGTCGCACCAGCTGGGAGCGACTCTTACAGAGGCAGCGCGTGGTAATCCCCTTGCCCGATCCCTCGAAGGCCGGCTTCACGAACAGCGGAAAGGGCAGAGTCACTCGGCGCGCATCTGCCGGCGAGCGGGCCACGACAAAAGGCGCGGTGGGCACCCCGTGATAGGAGAGGATCTCCTTGGCCCGGCCCTTATGTAGCGCGAGAGCGAGAGTCAGCGGGTCCGAGGCGTGGTAGGGGATGCCGAGGAACTCGCAGATTGCAGGAACGTGGGCTTCCCGACTCGGACCGTAGAGCCCCTCGGCGATGTTGAACACGAAGTCGGGACGCAGCAGCGCGAGGCGAGCGGGGAAGCTGTTGTCGGCCTCGAGCCGATAGACCTGGCCGACAGTGCTGAGCGCGCGCTCCACCGCATCGATGGTGGCGGGCTCATCCCACTCGGCGTACAGGTCTGGCTGATGAAGCTCGGGGCGGAGTGCCCGACTGGGAAGCTGGTCTGACGAAGGGGATTCGGAGTTCGCCCCGGCTGGGTTAGCCGGCGCCGCTGGTTTGAGATTGAAGGCGAGTCCTATCCGAACTGCCAAATGATCCCCTTCTACAAAAAAGGCCGTCCGCGAGAGACGAGCCAGGACGAGTTCGAACGATCGACGCAACTAAAGTAAGAAAAAGGTTTTTGTGGCACAATAGTTTTTTTGGAAAAAGTGGAAATCAGTTTTGAGGAAGTCGCGCGCTACGACCCACGACTCGTGACTCGTGACTCGCGACTACACCTTATGAAAACCAACTCGGCCAGCGTACCCTCCCTCGGCCGACTGATAGATCTCGAAGTCGGCAAAGAGGGCCGGCGCCTCTTGCTGCAGTACCCGGAGGCAAGCCACCGCCATGCGGCGGATCTCGAGCTCCGCCCCCTCGCCCAGCCGGAGCTCGAGCATGGTGCGCCAGGCCCGGACATTGGCGCTCACCACGATCTTCACCTCGGTAGCGTTGGGCAGCACGCTGCGGGCCGCCTCTCGGGCCATCTTCCGGCGGTGCACCTTGTCTTCCACCCATTGGTAGCGAGCCATCAGCCGCTCGACCGCCGCCACGTAGGCGGCCTGAGCCTCCTGTACCTGCCGGGTCCATTCCTCCTCCAGCGCGGCGTCACCCATGATCGCTGGCGGCATGACAAAGGCAGCGTGAGACTCGTCGACGTAGCGTTGCGAGAGCTGCGAGAACCCCCATCCGGCCCGGTGGCGAACCAGCTCATGACTACACGACCGGGAGATCCCCTCGATCAGCATGACGTAGGTGGAGTGCTCGAACACCGAGCCGTGGCCCTGCTTGAGGATGTTCTGGAGATATTCGGCGGTGCTGCGGCCGGCCGGGTTATGCTGGCTCATGTAGCAGAGTCTCCCGGCAAACTCGGCGATGCGCTCCCCGTCGCTCGCGTCGCCTTTCCATTGTACGGGGAGGTGGGGCGGTTCGAGGAACTGAGGACGGGCGATGAGGGTGACGCGCGGTTGCTTGACTATTTCCATTGGACTGAGAGCTGGGAGCTTGGAGTCAGGAGCCAAGAACTAGGTGAATGAGCACGGGCACAAAATTGTCTCCACGCCCGGAGCAAAGCGAGGGATGAAGCCCAGCTCCTAAATCCCAGCCTCCGGCTCCCCCGCGAGCTCCAACCTACACCGCCCATAGTCCGCCCTTACCTCGATCATCCGTAAGGATCGCTGGATATCCGGGGGGATGTCCGCGGCCCCGGCTCCCACTTTGAGTTGGCTGATGGGAGGATTACTGCCCGGCAGGATGACGCCGGGGTTCAACAGGCCCATCGGGTCAAAGCTGGCCTTGACCCGGCGAAACAGCGCCATGATGTCAGGACCATAGACCCGCTCGAGAGCGTGAGCCCGGAGCCGCCCGTCTCCGTGCTCGCCGGACGGTGTCCCGGCCAGCTCGATGACTCCGTCGGTCACCTCATCCATCAGGTCGGCTATCGAGGCCTCCCATCCCGGCCGGCCAACATCCGGAAGCAGGTTCACGTGGATGTGACCGTCGCCGGCATGGCCGAACATCACGATGGCGACGTCGCGACTCGAAGCAGCCTTTCGTACCAGCCGGATATAGTCGCCCATCCGCTCCACCGGTACGCAAGCGTCCTCGATGACCTGGAGCGACCGTCGCTGTTCCGGGAGCCCGGCGATGATCGGACTTGCGGCGTGACGAATCTCCCACAGCTGCTCGGCGGCGGCGGCGGTGTAGGCGGTGTCGACTGAATGCGCCAGCGGGCGGGAGCGGGCGGTGGCTTCCTCTACGGCTTCCCGTAGCGATGCGGGATTGTCTCGCTCCAGCTCGACCAGCAACACCGCTTCCGTCCCCGGGAACCGCAATCCGGCGCCCGCGATGGTGTCTCCCGTTACCAGGTCCAGGAAAGTTCGGTCCAGAAGCTCGAGCGCCGAAGGCCGGCAGGAGAGCAGGGCCAGCACGACCTCGCCGAGGAGACCGAGTGAGCGAAGGGCGACGCGCAGTCCCGCCCGATATAGGGGAATGGGGTCGAGCCGCCATTCGATATCGGTCACGATCCCGAGGGTTCCCTCGCCGCCGATCACCAGATCGATGGGATCGTTGGAGGCGATGAAAGCATCGAGCGCATAGCCGGCGGAGTTCTTCCGGGTTCGTGGAAAGCGGCTTTGAATGAGTAGAGAGCCTTCGTGGATAGCTGGAGCCACATCGGCCACAAAACGACACAATGCTGTTGCGGAAGGTGGCTTGTGTGGCCGGCCACGCCGCAGTCTTACCATCTCGCCGTCGGCGGTCAGCAAGGTGAGGCCTTCCACCCACCGCCGCACGCTTCCGTATCGCACTGACCTGGCTCCCGCGGCGTTGGTGGCGACCATACCGCCGAGGGTTGCCCATCGCGCACTCGAGGGATCGGGAGGAAGCCTGAGTTGCTCGTGGCCGGCGGCGGCATTTAGATCAGCCAGAGTCACGCCGGCAGTGGTCCAGGCTCGGCGGCTTCGGGCGTCTATCTCGAGGCGGCGGTCGCTCATCTGGGTGAGGTCCACTATCACTCCCTCACCGACGTTGCCTCCACCCATGGCGCTGCCGGCTCCCCGGGGGATCAGGGGTATCAGGTGCTGGGCGGCCCAACGGATGAGGCGCTGAAGGTCGGAGGCATCGGCAGGCAGGCAAACAGCGCTCGGAAGGATGCGGTAGATGCCCGCGCCTTCTGCATAGGCAGCTCGGGCCCGCACGTCGGTCCGGTAAACACCACGAATACCTGGAGCAGGCAGCATCGTCGTCAGCTAACTATCTTGGGGCCTATGGCCGAGCTTCCCCGCGCGCAACTGATTCATATCGATGTGGATCGCCGCCTCGGTCACGAGTGGGACGAGTGGGACGGCCGGCCTCTCCCCAATCAGGGGAATTACGACTCACCGCCCGCCCTCTTCTTCGCGTGGTCCGCGATCACTCTGGTAATCTTACTCGGTGTCCTGGGACTGGGACTCTTCCTGCTGGCACCGAGGCTCCAGGCTGTCCATTCGAAGGTGCCCGCAGTGCTCTGGAGTGCGCTGCTGGTGATCGGCTCCCTGCTGTGGGTTTGGTGGGGTGTGCTGCTCCTTTCCCACCAGCTGAACCGGCCGCTGCTTCCCGAACCCCTGGCCGAGCGGGGACCTTTCCTCCGGCTGATGCGGCTCACGTCCCGAGTGGCCGACCGGTTTGGCCGGCGGGACTGGGTCGAAAATTCGGCGGTAAAGGTGTACAACGCCCTGGCCGTCATGCGCGGACGCAAGGTTGGGCAAGGGGAGTTGTTGCTGCTGATCCCCCGTTGCCTGTCCAAAGTCACATTGGATGGCGTGCTCGGAATAGCAGGTAAGTATGGCGTACCGGTCTTTGTCGCGACTCGCGGGCAGTTAGCGCGCCGAGTCATCCGTGAGCGACGCCCCCGGGCCGTTGTGGCGGTGGCATGTGAGCGCGATATGGTGAGCGGGCTGCATGACGTGGCTGGCAAAATACCCGTGCTCGGCCTGACCATGACCCTGCCGTCGGGTCCCTGCAAGGACGCCTCGCTGGACCTCAGCCGGCTCGAGCAGTGGGTGCGGACCTACGTGGTATAGGACCTACCGATAGCGGGTGGTGTCTCGGGGTTGTGCTGCGGGCATAGGCTGAACCGCCGGCGGACCACCGTACCGCTCCAACAGTCCGCGCAGCGCCTCCTCTACCTTGACTGCGACGGGGTGATCCCGGGCGACCTGTCGCTCCAGTTCCCGTGCCGGTAAGGAAGGATCGACGAGAGGGCGGTAAGCAGTCTCGACCACGAGCTGGCTGCTGCCCGGGCGAGCGGGCTCTGCCCAGCCACGCACCCTAACGACGTTCGGTCCGATGCGGCGGCTCCCGGAGGGGCGGCCCGACCTCGAGTCGAACCAATCAGTCTCCAGATACGCATCCCGAAGCCGGACGGTCTTCACGGGAATCGACTTGGCACGCAGAGTCTCAGCCAGGTGGCGGATAGCCTCGCGCGTCGGGAGCCGCACTTCGGTGCCTGCCGCATCGGGCAAGGGGAGGAAGCTTGGGCGCGTGGTGCTGGGTTGACAGGCCGCTGTTACCCACGCCCCGAGCAGAAGCCAGGAACACCGCGCCATCAATCGCGGTGCGCTGGTGTTCCGGGTGAATGGCTATGGGGCGGCGTGCCGGGAGGATCGACGTGAGCCGGGGATGTTTGAACCGAATCCTGCGACTCCGGTCCCTGGGCCTCCATGGCTTCGTGGCTGTGTCCTTCGGTTCGTTCCCGGAGCTCGGCTTGAAGCACGTTGCTCGGAATGGCGGCGGCGTGCTGAAAGATCAGTCTCCCACCGTAGTTGGCGGTGGCGAACAGAATACCGACACCTGCGAGTGACAGAACGAGCAGGACCGAATGCTCCAGCGTGCGCATCCGCTTCGCTCGCAGGATCCGCCACAGGGTCAAGACCCCGAAGACACCCAGGGTTACCAGCCCGAGCTGCTCGTGGGTCTCCATTACCCGATGCACCGCGTCGCCATGGGCGATGTGCTCTTCCGCCTGAAGCCCTGAGATGACGGCGGCGGCTCCTCCTACGGCACCGATCACCATGGTCCAGAAGCCTACCTGCCGAAGGCCGGGCCTGTTGCCTACCAGCGCTACCAGATCGAACAGCACGGCGGTCAGAAGCAGAGCGGTGGGAAGGTCGTTGAGCGCGGCGTGCAGCTGCGGCCAGTCGTAGTCCATGGTTTCTCCAATAACGTGAACCGTAAACAGTAAACGGTGAACGGGGTGAGGGACGTCGCCCGTTCACCGTTACCGTTCACTCTTCACGCTGGTTCCCAGCGCCAGATCAGACGGAACCGCCGGATCGACCGAATAATCATAAAACCCCTTGCCATTCTTGCGGCCATGGAATCCCGCCACCACCATGCGCTGGAGCAGTGGCGGCGCGGCATACCGGGGCTCGCGGTAGGCATCGAACATGATTTCGGAAATGCGGACCACGGTGTCCAGCCCGATATAGTCGAGCAGGGTGAGCGGTCCCATCGGGTGGCCGCATCCCAGCTGCATCGCACGATCGAGGTCCACCGTCGTGGCCACGCCGTGCTCGAGCGCCCGTGCGGCGTCCAGGAGATACGGTACCAGCAGCAGGTTGACAATAAAGCCAGGGCTGTCGGTCGCGGTCACCGGTTCCTTCCCGAGATCCCGGGCAAACGCGTAAGCTTGGTCAAAGGTTTCCTGGCTGGTAGTGACGGTGCGGACCACCTCGACCAGCGGCATGAGCGGTACCGGATTGAAGAAGTGGAGCCCGACGAAGCGATCCGGCCGGCTGGTAGCAGCGGCCATGGCCGCGATGGTGAGGCTGGAGGTGTTGGAGGCAAAGATCGTTTGCCCGGGGCAGAGCTGGTCCAGTTCCTTCCAGAGCCGGTTCTTGAGCTCCAGGTCCTCGGTGACCGCCTCTATAATGATGTCGCAATCCCGAAGCGCATCGAGGTCGGTGGTAAAGGACAGCCTGCCGGACGCGGCGTCCCGGGCAGAAGCCTCGAGCTTTCCTTTCTCCACCAGACGGCCGAGCGACTTCAGAATTCCTCCGCGTCCCTTTTCCAGAAGCGGTGCGCCGACATCGCGGGCCACGGTGGTGAATCCCGCCGTGGCTGCGGTTTGGGCGATGCCACTCCCCATCAGGCCGCAACCCAGTACGCCGACTTTCTTGATTTCGGGCATCAATGAATCCTAAGCATTGTCAGGACTTCAGCGCCTTCCGCAGCTCGTCGGTCAGCAGACCCACGATTCCGGATCGATCGTTTGGTCCCGGTGGCAATCTGCCGGCCTCGCCCTCCAATGCGTCGAGTGCCCGCTCCAGTCCCAGCTGGATACGGGCCACCGTCGGCCCATAGCGGCGCAGGACCGCGTACCCAATACCGGCAGCGACTGGAAGCGGAACCAGCGCAACCGGCAGCAGGGCGCCCAGCGCGATCATGGCCGCGGTGCTGGCCGCACCGGCTCCGGCGAGCGCTGACCCACTGGCGACGTATTCGGTGCGGACTTTCCGGGCGTCCGCCACCAGCGTGACATGCGTGTACCCCGATTCGAGCGAAAGAAACGTGGCCGAGACCGTGGCCGCGCGGGAGAGCATGAAGGGCCGCTTGCCGGCGCCAAGCGCCGCGGCGGAGCGCCGGATGGCAGCCTGAAACCCGCTCAACGGTTCCCAGGTCACCCGTCCGCGCTGCTGCCGCTGGATGCAGAACAGCTCATTCCGTTCCATCCAACGAAGCAGATTCTGCTCCGCCAGATCAGCGTCGATGGGAACGACCCGTTGTGCGGTAACCTGACCGGGCCCCGCAACGCGATCCATGATTCCGGGGGGGCTGGGTGTGCCGAGAGGACTTCGCTCCTCGAGCAGTGCCTGCTGAAGATATCGGACTGGGATGCCTACCTCCCGGCCCAGCGACATCAGCTCGTCCTGGGTGAGAGTCTCGCCGATCTCGCGTTCGGCAGTCTGGAGCTCGGCGGCGCGCCGAATGATTCGTTCGAGCGCCGCCCGGTCGATCCGAGCCGGTACACCCTGGCCCATGCTACTCCTGCGTGGGTGTCCGGGCGGCCTGGATTCGGAGCTGGGACATAAGGGAGGAAATGTCGGATGCAGGAAGCGCCTTGCCCGGCTGCTCAGTAGAGCCTTCGGTGCGGGGGGCGCCGGCAGCAGCTGAGCTCAGGAATGGCCGGAACAGTTCGATGGGGATCGGGAAAATGGTGGTGGAGTTGTTCTCGGCCGCAATCTCGGTAACGGTCTGAAGGTAGCGGAGCTGGAGGGCGCTGGGCTCCTGAGCCAGGGTGCGCGCAGCCTGGGCCAGGGTTTCCGATGCCTGGAGCTCACCCTGGGCCGCGATCACCTTGGCTCGCCGCTCCCGCTCCGCCTCGGCCTGACGTGCCATAGCGCGCTTCATCTGATCGGGCAGGTCAACATCCTTGACCTCGACCGCGGAGACCTCGATGCCCCAGGCATCGGTCCGCTCGTCGATGATCTTCTTCAATACTGCGTTGATCTTTTCCCGATCGGACAACAGCTCATCCAGCTCGACCTCTCCCAGAACTGAGCGCAAGGTGGTCTGGGCCAGCTGGCTGGTGGCGTAGAGGTAATCCTCTATTTCGATCACCGCTTTGGCCGGATCGGTCACCCTCATGTACAGCACCGCATTCACCTTGACCGAGACGTTGTCCCGGGTAATCACGTCCTGGGGCGGGATGTCTAATGCTACGATCCGGAGCGAGACCCGCTTCTGCCCGGCGAAGCCGGCCGGAAGGAAGATGAGACCGGGGCCCTTGGTTCCCCAGAACCTCCCCAGGAAGAAGGTCACTCCTCGTTCGTACTGCCGCAAAACCCGGAGACTGAGAAAGGAGTAAAGCACCGCTACGGCGAGCGCCGGGATCAGAAAGTCCATGGTGTCACTCTCAGGCTGTAAAGGCTTCGACGATTACGGCTGCGCCCTGACCACCCCCGATGCAAGCGCTCCCCAGTCCGTAGCGTCCGCCCCGCCGGCGCAGCGCGTGCAGGAGGTGCAACGTGATTCGGGCGCCGCTCGCGCCCAGCGGGTGTCCAATGGCTATGGCGCCCCCGTCGACATTGGTGCGCTCCCGATCCAAACCAAGCTCCTGTTCCACCGCCAGGTACTGAGCGGCAAAAGCTTCGTTCACCTCGACGAGATCCATGTCATCCAGCTTGAGGCCGGCGCGAGAGAGCGCCTTGCGAGAAGCCGGGGCCGGTCCAATGCCCATGATACTCGGCTCCACTCCCGCGCTGGCCCAGGCGACCAGCCGGCCCAGGGGACGCAGCCCGCGCTCAGAGGCAAACCGGGAACTCGCCACGACCAGTGCCGCGGCTCCATCGCAGATCCCCGACGCATTGCCGGCCGTCACCACACCGTCCTTCTTGAAGTAGGGCGGCAGCTTGGCCAGGCCCTCAGGCGTGGTATCGGGCCGCATGTGCTCGTCCGCCGCCCAGGGATCGTTCTGCTTGGTCTTGCGGTTCTGAATGGGGACGGGCATGACCTCTTCGGCAAAAGCGCCAGCTGTCCAGGCGGACGCCGCACCCGCCTGGCTCCGGGCCGCGTAGCAATCCACGGCTTGCCGGCTGATCCGGTACTGGATAGCCAACTTTTCCGCCGTTTCGGCCATCGACAATCCGCAGCTGGGATCCCTCAACGCCTCCCAAAGAGTATCCTCCAGGGGAGCGGCCGGCCCCAGCCGCAAGCCCCAGCGGGCACCCCGCACGACATGAGGGGCCTGGCTCATCGACTCGGTTCCGCCGGCGAGCACCGCGCGCGACTCCCCGACCAGAATCTGCTGGGCTGCCTGAATAACCGCTTCGAACCCCGATCCACACAGCCGGTTGACGGTCACCGCGGGAGTTTCCACCGGAAGCCCGGCCCGAAGCCCCACGTGTCTGGCCAGATAGATGGCGTCAGCCGAAGTCTGCAGCACGTTCCCGAAGACGACGTGATCGATCTCGCTGGATGCCACGCCGCTCCGCGCGAGCGCCTCCCGGCCGGCGGTAACAGCCAGGTCGGTCGCGGAGAATTCCTTGAGCGTGCCGCCGAACGTGCCGAAGCCGGTGCGGACGCCGGAGAGGAAGACGATGGTGCTAGAGTCGTTGGAAGTCATGGTCATCAGGAATATGGGCCTCTGGACACCCCAAGCAAAGCTCGGGCTAGCGCTACCACGCCGCGTTGAGCGAGAAACGATGGCTCTTCGGAGTTACGGTCTCGTCCACGGCATCGAAAGCTCTGGTGAACCCAAGAACTGAACACGGGGATAGGAAGCCTGGATGCTCCAGCCTACCCCGGTTGGGCTGGTTCCGAGGTGCCCGGGCAACAAACAGGCCCGGACCGGGTACGATGGGGGTGGCGCGGAAGCCGCGACATGCCAAGCCATGCAGGGCGCCGCCGGCTTACTTCGTATGCTGCGGAAGGTTGGCGGGTTGGAGTGGTCAGTGCGAAAGGCGCGGGAGGGGTGTATCCTGCGGCAGATCGGGCCTAATTCCGACTCAGAGTAGTCCCACAACTAATGCAGTGCCGCCACTCCGGTTGGAGGTCGGCGTTGCACTGCGGGCACCGGCGGCGGGTGAGGTTCTCACCGCACTGGGGACAGAAGTTCACCACTCTCCCGGTCGGAAGAGCACTGCCGCACCGTTTGCAGCGGGGCGGCTCGCTCTCTATTGGCCGCGGCGCCACAACCGGGGGCGGCTGACGAGCCACCGCCGCCGGCGGCTCGGTAGACTCCCGGGGAGCAAAGGCGCGGTCTGGATCCGGATCGGATGCCCGAGCCAGGGCATCCGGGTTGAGGCTCACGACCGCTTTCTCGTGCTTGTGAATAATGGTGAGGTCCGGATTGGGGCTCACGAGCTCGGAGGCAAACTCTTCTTGGACTTCAGCAGGCTCGATTGTGGCGAGCCCGCCCTCCCCGGCGCAGAGTCGTATGAGGGCGACCTCGTAATCCTCGCTGCTTTCGATCTGAAGGGCACGGCGGTTGGCCCGATAGGGGACGATGGAATCGCGAATCTCAGCCAGCGATAAGGGGAGCCGAAGCCGGTCCGGGTTCGTGGCCGTCAAGTTCACCACAATCTGCCGAAAGATTCGGTCCAGATCGTTCACGGAGCTACGCTGTTCGATAGAGACCGAGGGGGAAGCTCTCGCCCTGAGCGACTCTTTGCTCCAGTACCTGGAAGGCCTGGTCGGGATCGTATCCCTCGAACAATCCCTTGGCCTGTTTGGCTTCCAGCCACTCGAGAAAGCCCGACTCCACGGTGCCGTGGGAGCTCTTCCTGTCCCGCGCTGCGGTGATCGCCAGGTCGTTGGCGTACTCGTTCTTCGGGTTACCCTCGTGGCCGCGTACCCAGGTCCACTGCACATCGTGCAGGCGAGCGGCGGTTGCCAGCTCCTGCCACAGCGCCAGATTCTCGATTGGGCCAGCCTTTCGGATCCAGCCCCGAGCGGCCCAGCCGGGAGCCCATTCCCGCATGCCCTTCACCAGGTACTCGGAATCCGAGACCATGAGCACACGAAGGCGATTTCCTTTGGTTGCCAGCAGTTGTAGGGTCATTATCGCGCCGCGCAGCGCCATGCGGTTGTTGGTAGTAGCGGGAATAAACTCGTAAAAGTCACGCCGCTGAATGCGCTTTCGAGCCCGGACCTCGATCAGCCCTCCGGCACCTCCCGGATTTTCCCCCATCCGCCCATTACCCAGACAGCTCTCATCCAGATGCACGATGGCTACGTGGCTCACTCGATCACCTGAAAGCTCTCGATCTCATCGAGCCGAAAGATCAGCTCCTCCCCGGTCATGGGCAGCCACCCGACGAGTGCCTCGTGTTGATCGATAGAGGTGACCCTGAGTGCCACCACGACGTACTCGGTTCCCCGGCGGGTGAGCGCCACCCTGAGTCCTTTGCGGGCGGCGCCCTCCAGCTGATCCATGCGGTCGGTGGTCCAACGGATTAGCGACACGTTCCTTCTGCTCCGACGAAGCTGTGCGCTTAGTGCCTTCTGGCCGGCGGCTATGCAAACCTGCTCTTTACCTGAATATGCCCCACCGGCCCTCGGGTGATGTGCCCGATCACGGCGGCTGCCGGAGTGCGTTCCTCGTGCAGCGCGGCCAACAGGGCGGCCTCGTTCTCTGAAGGTACCACCAGGAGCAGGCCACCCGAGGTCTGGGCGTCGACACAGAGATATCGATCGGCCAGGCTTAGCTCGGGCGACCACTCTACCTGGGTGGCTGCCTCCAGGTTCCGCTGAGTCCCCCCGGGAATCACGCCCCGGGATGCCAGATTTCTGGCGTGCGACAGAACCGGAACTCGATCAAACGCGATCTCCGCGCCAACCTTGCTCGCTTCCAGGATGCCGGTGAGATGACCGATCAGGCCAAAGCCGGTGACATCGGTAGCGGCGCTTACTCCGACCTTGAGCGCGGCCCGTGCCGCGCCGTCATTCAGGGTGGTCATCGAGCGCACCGCTTCGGTCATGCCGGTCTCGATCAGGGCATCCCGCTTCAGAGCAGTAGCCAGAATGCCGGTGCCTAGTGGCTTGGTGAGTACCAGTACGTCCCCCGCGCAGGCTCCCGCGTTGCTGAGGATTCGGTCCGGATGAACCTCCCCAATGACGGCCATGCCGAATGTGGGCTCCACCGCATCGATGGAATGGCCACCGACGATCAAACAGTTGGCGCGGGCCGCAACTTCGGCCGCGCCGCGCAGCACGTCACCCAGAAGGTCAAACGGCAGACGCTCGCGGGGCCACCCCACCAGATTGAGGCCAAAGAGCGGGGTCGCTCCCATGGCGTAGATATCACTCAAGGCGTTGGCGGCAGCGATGGCTCCCCATGCCGCCGGGTCGTCGACGATAGGCGTGAAAAAGTCCACCGTAGCCACCAACGCGCGGTCGGGAGACAGCACAAAGACCGCGGCGTCATCCTTAGTGGTGGCGTCGATGAGGACCCGTGGGTCCCCCACCCCCGGCAGAAAGCGCAGGACCTGCGCCAGTTCGGCGGAGCCGAGCTTGCAGGCTCAACCGGCGCCGTGGGAGAGAGCCGTCAGCCGGATGCGGGGTTTCTGGTCGATCGGACCATCCGTCATACTATCCTCCGAGCGCACTCTGACCTTCCGGTTCGGCCCAGAGCAATGCGCGCAGCGCAATCAACGCGCGTTCCTGCCGGGCCGTGCTCCCAAAGCTGCCATCCGTACGCTGGCGCGCCAGCAACGCCGGCACAGCCCGGCGAACGGCCGCGCGAGCTTCTGGAGTACCGAGGGCAAGCAGCGTTTCCAGAGTGTGGAAGAGATCGGCAGCGGGCCAGGTGCCGTCGTGGGCCTGCTGACTCGCAATCATGGAGGACAACCTGCTCCGGAGCTCGCTCCCGGATTGGCTGACAAACGCAAGCGCATGAATGCCCGCAACGATTGCGTCTCCAGCAAAGTAGCCGCTCCAATCGCTCCACTGCTCCTGCAATTGCAGGAGGCTGGCGAGATGGCGATCAATTGATGGCCGTGACTCCAGCCGACCGCGGAGCGCTGCGCGGAGCGCCAGGCAGCTGATCGCGAATCGGGCCGCGGGCTCGGCGCGGAACACTTTGCCGTTTGGCAGCATGACCGGGGCAAGGCGCTGTTCCGGTGGAGCGGGCGAGAAGAAGCCGGAGATGAAATGCTCGCATACCCGGTGGGCATGGCGGATCCGGCTGCAACCTTGACTGAAGGCGCCAGGCCTGCCCTGAAGGGAGAGCACCCACTCCATGACGCTTTGGCGGTCTCCGTCCTCGTCACCGCAGCCGAGATCCATGAGCTCGTGAGCCCGCCAGATCGTCGGGACCACCGCACCGGTGACGCTGCCGTCTGCCCGGGCCTCACTCCGCATCTGACCTACCAGACGCTGAATCAGGGTCTCGTCATCAGAAGCCGGTTGACCGAGAGTCCGCCGTGCCAGTATGCCCTGCCTCGTGGGAGCGGAGGCAAAGAACAGGATCAACCGGCCGATGCCATCGCGGGCGTGTACCGGAGCGGTCAGGAGAGCCTCAGCCAGGCTGATGAGTTGCTACTGATGGCCACGGGGAATTACCAGCTGGCTCGGATGGAATCGGTGTCGAGCAGGCGACCTCGGCTCATGACGGCCTCGATGGACCGGGTATTCCGGATATCCATCAGCGGATCCTTGGTGAGTACGATCAGATCGGCGACTTTACCGGGAGCGAGCAAACCCAGCGAGTCCACTCCCAGTAGCACTGCCGCATTCCGCGTAGCGGCACGCAGAGCTTCCCGGCTGGTGAGGCCGGCTCCCACCAGGAGCTCCATCTCCCGATGCTCGCTATAACCGGGGACCAGTAGCTGGTTGGGAGCATCCGTCCCGGTGGCGATCCGACCTCCCGCCGCCGCAAACGCGCGGACGAAGAGATCCTGCATGGACCGTGACTTCTGGAAGGCCCCGAATTCGGCGTCCGTCCACCTTGCCCGAGTGACCATACCGGGCACATCCCAGTCACGTTGCGCCTCCTGGGGCACATCCTTGAGCATTGGATCCCGGAGGAGCGCGGGCTCGTTCAACCGGCTGAGTGTCTCGTGGAGCACAAGGGTGGGAACCAGGGTGACCTTTTCCTGGGCCAGCCGGTTTGCCAGCTCAGTGAGCGCGCCGGCATCGAGTTCGGCCCAGCTGCGCGCGAACGAGGTCCAGCCGGGAAAGAACCCCCGGTAATGTGCCGCGATCAGTGACGAGCGCTCGCGGGAGATCGCTTCGGGCACGCCGGTCAGATGCTCGATCGACGTAATGCCTGCCTTGGCCGCGGCAATGGCGTCGGTCATGCCGAGATGCCCCGCCACTCCCACGTTGAACGTCCGGGCTTCGTCGATGATGGCCCGAAGCAGCGGGCCATCGATGTGGGTGTAGATCTTGATGAAGTCGACTCCCGCGCTCACCAGACGGTCTACTGCCTTACGAGCATCATTCTCGCCGTTCACTCCGATCGCATCCGGGTAGGTGGCCGGAAGGCCGTCGATCATGGCCCCTGCCGCGTAGACCCGGGGGCTATGGCCGACATCGCTGTTGGCCCGGCGGCGAAATGCGATGACGGAGTTCAGGCCGCCATGCACATCGCGCACCGTAGTGACTCCCCAGGCGAGATAGCGTGAGGGCGCCCACGCGACTGCCGGGGTGACGTGAGCATGGACATCGATCAGCCCCGGGATGATCCACCGGCCGCTGAGGTCGACTTGACTGGTCCGTTGGGGCAGCTCGAAGGCCGCACGGGAGCCCACCGACTCGACTCTGCCGTGCCGAATGACCACGGCGGCATCCGGCAGCGGGGGCCCGCCGGTACCATCGATGAGTGTCGCTCCCACCAAGGCCAGTCCGTCGGGCGCTCTCCCCTGACACCCCAGAAACAGCAGCCCCATGACGGCGAGAGCTATGGCCGGGAGGCTACGGTGGGTCACTGGACGAGTGATCGTGAAGGATCTTCCAACC
Organism: Gemmatimonadales bacterium; assembly: GCA_025929805.1. GTDB lineage: Bacteria > Gemmatimonadota > Gemmatimonadetes > Gemmatimonadales > GWC2-71-9 > CAVVWJ01. The sequence goes on from JAICPP010000008.1 coordinate 21,734, forward strand.
TTCGGGTCTCCACTCCATGACCAGGGTAAATGGACCGCTTGCACTCACCGAGTCACCGCGCTGAAGCACATACCGTGCAGTTACCAGTGCCAGCGTAGGGCTCAACGATCGGACCTCGACCTCTTCAAAATGGAGACTATCACGCTGTGCGCCCGGGACGAACCGCCGCGCATAGTTATTGCGAATAAAATCGAAGCCGTGGCGCGCCCTGCGGCCATCGATGAAGGTCGTGGTGCTCTCCGGCGCGTAATCGGAGAGAAAGCCCTCGAGATCCCCGCGATTCCAGTCGGAGGCCGCCCGCTCCAGTTGGGTCACCATTTGCCGGGTCAGCCCGATGCTATTGGAGTGCGTTGAGGAAGCCGCCTCCGGGCGCCCGCCCGGCCGGCAGGCCACTAGCACGATGGCCAGGCGATGGATAAACGCGCGCATGAAATGTCAGTGAAAGGTGCTGGAAGGTGGGCCACTCTCCCCGGCGATGCAAGATCTACCTCGCTCGACTTATACTTGGGCGATGACTGACGTCCAGCCCCAGTCGCCGACCGAGGCACCCGGTCGGCGCTCCGGCGCCGTCCGCCAGCAGCCAATCTCCGGTTATGGAATGATCGGCGACATGCGGACGGCCGCTCTGATCGGGCTGGACGGCTCAGTTGATTGGTGCTGCCTGCCGCGATTCGACAGCGGCAGTGTATTCGCTGCCTTGCTCGACGCGGAGCGGGGAGGAACCTGGGGCGTCCACCCCGAGGGCAGGTGGACCTCCACCCAGCGATACCTCCCTCGCACCAACATCCTGGAAACCACCTTCCGAACAGCCGACGGCGGGATTCTCACCCTTACCGACTTTATGCCAGTGGCGTTGGACGGCCGGCCCTCCGGCCCGCACCCCGAGATCCACCGCCGGTTGCGCTGCACTCGAGGCCGGGTGCCCATGAGCATGATCTTCATGCCTCGGTTCGAGTACGGTGCACGAACGACCAGGCTGGAGCTGCTTCGGGCCGGACTCTTCGCCACTGACCGCACCGATCAGGTCCTCACCCTTTCGAGCGCCAAGCCATTCGACTGGGTGGTAGAGCAGTCCATCGCAAGCACCCGGTTTGAGGTGGAGCGAGGTGAGGAGCGGTGGCTGATCTTGCGTTATGACGATGACGACATCCATCCGGTCGACCGCTACGAGAGCGCCCGGAAGCTGGATGACACAACGGAGTTCTGGCAACGGTGGTCGGCCAAGGTCCGGTATCGGGGACCTTACCGCGGCATGGTCAAGCGGTCGGCTCTGGCCCTGAAGCTGCTCACCCATGCGGATACCGGCGCCATGATTGCTGCCCCGACCACCTCGCTGCCAGAGACCATAGGCGGAGTACGCAACTGGGATTACCGGTTCGTCTGGCTCAGAGATGCGGCGTTTACCCTCGCGGCATTCAATGCCGTCGGTCATTACCTCGAAGCCGATCAGTTCATGCGATTCCTGAAAAAGGTGTGTCGTCATGAAGGCGGCGGTCACCTTCAGATCATGTACGGCATCGACGGCCGGCGAGATCTCATCGAGCGGCAGCTCGATCACCTCTCCGGGTATCAGGGCTCGCGTCCCGTGCGAGTGGGCAACGGCGCCGTGGGTCAACTCCAGCTGGACGTGTACGGCGAGGTGATGGAAACGGCGGACATCTGGCGCCGGAACCACGAGATGACCGAAGGGACCTGGCGGGTGCTCCGGGGATTAGTGGACTGGGTCAGCCGGAACTGGCATCTCCCCGACTCGAGCATCTGGGAGGTTCGGGGAGAGGTGCGGCATTACGTGTTCAGTAAGGTGATGAGCTGGGTGGCCCTGGACCGCGGGGTTCGGATGGCGGAAGAGCTGGGTCTGGATTCGGACACAGGCATGTGGCGGGCCGCGCGAGACGCCGTGCACGCCGAGATCATGGAGCGGGGGTGGAGCGAGAGGCGCCAGTCGTTTGTGCAATCCTATGACCACGACGCGTTGGACGCCGCAGCCCTCGCTATTCCAATGGTCCGATTTCTTCCCTGGAACCACCCCCGGGTTCACGCGACGGTGCATGCGGTGGCCCGAGAGCTGACCACCCAGGACGGTGAGCTGGTATATCGTTACCGGCATTCGGATGGCCTGGAGGGAGAAGAGGGTGCCTTCTCGATCTGCACGTTCTGGCTGGCGCAGGCCCTGGCCATGATTGGTGAACGGGAGCGTGCTGAGCGGGTGTTCCGCCGCATGCTCCAGCACGCCAATCACGTCGGCCTATACTCCGAGGAGATTGATCCCGTAACCGGCGAGTTCCTGGGCAACTTTCCCCAGGCGTTTACCCACATTGCCTTGATCAACTGCGCCGCAGCCCTGGCGCAATTGGATTAGCGCCTCCGGCGGCTGCCGCCCTTCTTAGCCCGCTTGCGGGATGTGGAGCGCTTGGCGCTCTTCCGACCCGTCGACTTGCGGCTCGCCGACTTCCGGGCACGAGAGCGGGACGACTTGCGGGCGCTCTTCCGGGCCGATCTCCGGCCTCCCCGCTTGGCGGATTTCCGGGCTGCCTTGGTGGACCTGCGGCCCCCCTTCTTCGAGGCTCTGCGGGCAGACTTTCTGCCACCTCGCTTAGCGGCGCGGGTGGGGGACTTCTTTCGTGATCGTCCTGCCGCGCGGGTGGTGCCTTCCGGACGTCGGCTGGGGGCGGGCTCTTCGAAGTCAAATGACGACGGGGATGATGCGGGCGTAGGAGAAGGGGGTCGTTCCGAGGGCAGTGGGTCCATCCACCCTGAGCCGGACCAGCCCATTTCCATATAATGAAGCTCGGCCATCTTCGCTCCCTCCTAACGCGTGTGCGGCGCCACCCGCCGCCGGTCTCGAGGCGCGCAGGCGCCACCGGGTGAACAGGACATATAACTTGCACAACCTCAGTGCATGTGCAAGCGGGAAATCGATAGCTGACCTACGTAAATGGCGCGCATCCGATGGAGCGAGCTATAATTACCCACCACGCCCACTTTCCGGAATCAAGCCTCTAGTGCATCCAGCCCCACCCAAGCGGGCGGACGTTGTTCCTGCCTCGTCCTCGGCGGCGCGCCGCTATCTTATTCTGGCAACCGCAGTTAGCGCACTGCTTCTCAGCCACTCAGCTGCAGCCCAGAGCGTGGCCGAGGTCCAGGTGACCCCTGAAACCATGACTCTGGGCGTCGGTCAGAAACAGGCACTCTTTGCGACGGCTTTCGACTCCCGCGGCAACATCCTGCCAACCGCCAAATTTACCTTTCGGAGCTCGGACACTCTCGTTGCACAGGTCAGAAGCGACGGGACGGTCATCGGGATAAAGCCCGGACTGGCCAAGATCGAAGCGAGGGCGCAGGGAAAACTGGCTTCGATGGCGGTGCTGATCACCGGTGGTGGGTCCGAGTCGACTCGGCAGTCATCTGCCACGGTGCTAACTCTGGAGCCCGCCTCGCTGACCCTGTTCCCCGGAGAGACTGCCCGGTTCAGAGCTCAGGGACTAAAGGAAGACGGGACCCCGGTCTCTATCGGCCGGGTGACCATCAAACCGCTGCGGCCCGAAATCGTCCGCGTCGATTCGGGAGGGCTGGTCACCGGCCTGGCGCCGGGACGCACCATAATCCAGGCAGCCGCCGGTCGCCTGATGGCGACCCTGCCGGTCGAGGTCGGGGAGGCCGAATTCAGCGTTACCCCCGGTAAGCTGTTTCTGGTAGTGGAAGAGATGGACACGCTGCGGGCCATGGTTCCCAGTCAGGGGAACCGTCAGATCCGCGGACTGGTGCAATGGGTCTCTACCGACTCATCGATTGTGTCGGTGACTTCGGCAGGTGTGGTGCGGGCCCACGGGGCTGGACAGGCCGAGATCCTTGCCCGCGCGGGCCAGCAGGAACGGCGTATCCCGGTCACCATTCATCGCGTGCCGGATGCATTGGTAGTCTCTCCGCCTCAGAGAGGACGGCTACAGGTACCCTTGAACTCGACCCGGCAGTTCACTGCCGTAGCCGAGGCTGCGGACTCCACACCGATACCCGAGGCTCGGGTGGTCTGGGAGCTGAGCGATACAACGGTGGCAGCATTCGACCGAGCCACCGGTGTGCTCACGCCCAAGGCGCTGGGCACGACGACCCTTACCGCCACACTTGCCGGTATCACTCCGGCTGTGTGGACGGTGCAAGTGACAACAGGAGAGATAGCGATCGACCGGGTACGATTGGGCCTCCTGGTAGCACAGCGCAACACGCTATCCGCTCTCTCTCGCGACCAGGATTCGCCGGCCGGTAGTCTCAAGGCCGGCGTTCAATGGAGCTCGGATCGCCCCGATGTGGCAGCCGTGGCCAAGAACGGCATGGTGGAAGGAGTCAGCCCGGGACATGCGGTGGTGACCGCCACTACCGCGTGGGGCAAGACGGCGAGCGCTGATGTTTTCGTGGTGGGCGATCTCCTGTTGAGCTCCAACCGCAGCGGCAACTTCGGCATTTACCAGATGACGGCAGCGAGTCCATCGAAATTTCTTCCTGTCCTGACGGACAACGCCAGTAACATCCAGGCCGTGTTCTCTCCCGATCGGACCCGAATCGCCTTCAGCTCCAACCGCAACGGTAACTACGATATCTACGTGATGGATTCGGACGGCCAGAGGCTGCATCGGCTCACATCCAGTCCCGCACATGAGGGAGATCCCGCCTGGACCCCGGACGGCGGCCGCATCGTGTTTACGGTCACCACCGGGACGACGACACATATCGCCATCATGTCCAGCGATGGCACGGAGCATCGCCAGCTGACCAGGGCGACAGGAGGGAACCACTCTCCAACCGTCTCCGGTGACGGCCGCATCATAGGGTTTGTCTCTGCCCGCGATGGCAACCACGCGATCTACACCATGGGGCTGGATGGCTCAAACCAGCGTCGGGTCACCAGGAGCTCGGCGCGAGAGACCAGCCCGCGATTCTCCCGCAATGGCGACCTGTTTTACGTGACTGCGCGAGGTAGCGGCTCCCGGGGGTCCAAAGTGGTGAGGATGACTGCCTCGGGTGGGTCGTCCCAGCTGCTTCAGACTGACGACCCCATCTCCTCCTTGGCGGTTTCCCGGGACGGTGACCGGCTGGTCTACATCGTTGGCCGGATCAGAGATGCCTCCCGGACACGAGTAGACTTCAGCCTCTTCATCCAGCCGGCAGTGCCCAACCGTCCCCCCGTGGCCGTCCCGCTCCAGTCGGGTGAGCAGGTCTCCAGTCCTTCCTTCTAACCCGACAACAAGCCATGAAGGCCCTTACCCTGACGGCAGTGGGCGGACCAGAGCACCTCAGGGTACAGGAGTTGCCAGAGCCCGAGGTCAAGACATCCGCCGAAGTCCTTCTTCGGATCCATGCAGTCGGCTTGAATCGGCTCGATTTGTGGGTTGCTCAGGGGCTGCCCGGGGTGAACTACAGCCTCCCCCATGTGGTAGGCTCCGATGGTGCGGGCACAGTCGTGGAAGTCGGATCCAGTCAATCCGGGTTCCGCCCGGGCGATCGGGTCATGGTCAACCCCACAGTCTCCTGCGGCAATTGTCCATTCTGCTTGCAAGGCGAGGAGTCGCTCTGCCGGTACTTGCGGGTGCTGGGCGAGCATCTGCCCGGGATGGCCGCCGAGTACCTAGTTGTCCCGGCGGCGAACCTGGCGCCGGTACCCGAGTCGATGCCCTGGCCGGAGGCCGCGGCCTTTTCGCTCGCCACATTAACCGCCTGGCGCATGTTGACCACCCGTGCCCGGCTACAGCGAGGGGAGACCGTGCTGATCTGGGGCATAGGGGGCGGCGTAGCGATCGCGGCGCTCCAGATCGCCCGGCATCTGGGGGCGAGAACCATCGTGACCAGCGGTTCCCCGGCCAAGCTCGAGGTGGCCCGCGGACTCGGGGCCGACGTGCTGATAGATCACCGGCAGGTCGACGTGGCGGAGGAGGTGCGGAAGTTGACCGAGGGGAGAGGCGTGGATGCGATCGTGGACAGCGTCGGGGAGCAGAGCTGGCGCGGCTCGCTCCGCTCGCTCAGGAGGGGCGGCCGACTCGTCGTATGCGGCGCGACGACCGGTCCGACGGTGTCACTGGATCTGCGGCGACTGTTCTGGCACCAGTGGTCGCTCCTGGGCTCGACTCTGGGTAGTCGTCGGGAATACGCAGAGGTCGTCAGGCTGGCTGGTGAAGGGA
>JAICPP010000065.1 GCA_025929805.1 Gemmatimonadales bacterium
GAGAGTACCGATTTGAGCAACGGGTTGATCGCCTCCCTCAGCTCGGAAGTCCGTGCGGCCGAGCAGTACCTGCTGGTGCCCTCGGAGTTCTCTAGGCGACGCTTCATAGACGAGGGAGATTCGGCGTACGTCTATCAGAGGAGGTACCGGACTCTCGGCGCACTGACGACCTCTGATCGCTATATCGTCAACAAAATCGCGGCCAACCAGGCCCATCTCGAGGTGGCCTATGCAATGTCCCATGCCCTGGCCGACCTCGGGCGGGCAGAAGATGCCCGTCGAGAGGCGGAGCGGGCGCGAGCCCCAGCCGATACCCTCCTTGGAGATGTCCGGGCCCTGGCCCTGGCGCAGACGAACCGATCCATGGCCCGGGCCAACGAGCTTCGCCGCGATGCGCAGCACCGTCGCTCGTTGCTGTGGCTGCTTTTGTTCGTGTCGCTCGCGTTGGGCACCGGGATCTCGATCCAAACAGTGCGCTGGGTGGATCTCCCCCTGCGCCGCTTGATCGGAGCGGCTGATCGCTTCGGCGCCGGCGATCTGAGGAGGGTGCAGCTCGGCACGATGCCCACCGAGCTGGACCGGCTGGCTCGAGCCATGGACGGCATGGCCGCGAAACTCCGCGGAGTCGTCGTATCCGTCGTGAACGAAGCCAGTCAGATCGGCAACAGCGCGACCGACTTCTCGGCCATGAGTGAGGAGCTTGCCGCCAGCAGTGGGCAGATCTCGACTGCCATGGTGAGGATAGCCTCGAGCGCGGAACAGCAGGTAAGAGGAATGGAAAAGGCCGATACCCTGCTGCTCAGCCTCCGCCAGATTGCCGACACCAACGCCGCAGCGTCAGCGCGAATGGTAGAGCTGGGCGAACGAATCCGGGATCTGGCAGCTCGCCACCGGGGCGATGTGGTGTCGGCGGGTCAAACGTTGCTGGACATTCAGGAGATCGTCGCCACCTCCGCCCGACAAGTTCAAGAGCTCGCGCGACTCTCCGAGCCGATCACCGCATTCATCGACCTGATTCGGCAGATCTCGTCGCAGACCAATCTGCTGGCGCTCAATGCTGCGATCGAAGCTGCCCGGGCGGGGGAGCATGGCCGAGGGTTCGCGGTGGTTGCAGAAGAGGTTCGGCGGCTGGCCGATTCGAGCTCGAGCGCCGCCGAGGAGGTGGCCAAGACCGTTCAGTTCATCCGCAAGCAGGTGCGTGAGGTCTCGGACACCATGGATGTGGGCTCAGCCAGAGTGCAGGGAATCGAGGTGGTGGCCACGGGAGCCGCCCGGGCCCTGGAGGATATCGCCGCCGCCGTTCAGGAAGTCCACACCGCGGCTGGAGAGGTGGTTCGAGAAGCAGAGGCCAATCGGCGGATCGTGGCGCAGCTGGGTGAGCGGACCCAGGAAGTCAGTCATGCGGCCACCGAGCACGCCTCGGCCAGCGAACAGGTGACCGCAGCCGCAGAAGAGCAGACCGCCTCCACGGAGGAGATGGCGGCTGCCGCCGGCGATCTCCTCCAGGGTGCCACCAGGCTGACCGCCTTGATGCAGGACTTCAAGACTTGAGCTTCGGGCGGGCTACTTCTTCCGGCGGGCCTTGACCACCTTCTTGACTGCCTTGGCGGGCTTGATCCGCTTGACGGACTTAGCCTTGGCCTTTGCCTTGGCTCTCTGGCTACGCTCCCGGTCTGCTGCCTTGTCCAGACGCTTCTGCTCGGCAGCATGCACCTCAGCCAGAATCCGGTCGCCTTCCTCCATGCCCAATAGACCCCGCCGGGTCGCGTAACGCACTAGCTCTTCGGCGTCGGCCACATTGAACTCTCCCACCCTGGCTGCCGCGCGAATGACACTGCCCAAAGCGTCCGCTACCGGACTCCTCAGGACATTCGCAATCCCGGGGAGGGTTTCCAGCAAGGTTGAGATCTGCGAACCACCAAGTTCCGACACCACAAAGGCCTCCTAACGCCACGCTGAGTACCACGATTTGTCAGCGGGAATTCTCGCACGGAGGACGGGGGAACGCTAGTAGTAGCTAATACTACTTCGTAATTCTGAGCTGCCCGCGCTCGTCGTAGGCTCGGTGGGGAAGGCAGTAAAAATGATAGATCCCGGGCGTAACCCGCGGCACGATGATCCGGTAAGCCGCCCCTTCCTGGGTAAAAAGTGGGCTGCTCAGGTCTCCCGACCGTCGCGCCATGGCGCCGTTGAGCGCCTCGTGGGCTGCTTCGTTCAGGCCGGCGCTTTCGAACACAATGCTATGGGGAACTCCGCGCCCGGCCTTGAAAAGGAGCACATCCCCCGGTCGCGCGGTCACCAGTGGGGGAGTGATCCGGTAGGTTTCCTTGGCGGGGTTGGCCTCGAGTCGAATCTCGTGGACCTTCTGCGCTTGCGCAGTGACCGGCGCAAACAGTGCCACGAAGCCAAGAATGAACAGTGGTTTCGGTGTGGTTCCCATCAGCTCTCCATGCTCACGGCGCGCCAGAGCTTTGCGCGGAGCCGCATATTTCCGTAAATTTGCACTAGGTGGGGTTAGCCAGTTCCGTGCCACCAGACCCCGCTCTGGAAGGGCCGACTGTGGGACGTCGGGGCATCAAGGAGTTTCGAGCGCCCGAGGCGCTCATCCTGATCGCGGCAGACCGGGACCAGAAACCTTTGGTTTGTCCCTCCTGTGGTTCTCTAGCGGTAGACCGATTCCCCGAACGCTCCAGTTCCGAAGACGCACCCGGCGGTCGAGTTACTCTGCACTGCACCGCTTGTGGACGGAGCGCGGCCTACATTCCTCGCACTCTCAGCCGTTCCTCTCTTCCCGAGGCACCCCGCCCCTCGCATTCGTCGTGAAGCAACAGTGAACAGTAAAAGTGAAAAGTGAACAGACCCAGTGCCGCTAGTTCCACCATGTTCATTCACTGTTCACTGTTCACTGTTCACTCTTCACGTTCCCTCTTCACTGTTTTGGATTACTCCGGTGACGTGAACAACCGACTCCAGCGTACGGCTGTCAGAAATGGCAGTGCCCTCCAGCTGCTGGGGTCGTAGCTGAAGTACACCACGAGCGGTTTGCCCCTCACGTTCTTCCGCGGTAGAAAACCCCAGTAACGGCCGTCATACGAGCTGTCGCGGTTGTCTCCCATCATGAAGTACGAGCCGACCGGCACCACTAGAGGGCCCCACTCCTGGAGGTCCGGCTGGTAAGAAGAGGGGTCCCGGCTCACCAAGTGGGGTAATTGCCACTCACGCATCTTGGCTCGCTGTATGGGGTCCTCGGATCGGGTAGGATCGGTGTGCACCGCGTAGGGTTCCTGCACCCGTTGGCCATTCCGGAACAGTTCGCCATCCTCCATGCTGAGCGTATCACCCGGCATCCCGATCAGCCGTTTGACGACCTTGAGACCCTCCTCCTCCACTGAGTCGAACACCAGGATGTCGTCGCGTTTCGGTTCGCGCACCGCCGGAAGCCGGGCGTGGATGATCGGCACTTCGGCCCCATACAAGGCCTTGTTCACGAAGAGAAAGTCCCCGATCAGCAGCGTTTTCTCCATGCTGCCGGATGGAATGCGGAACGCTTCCACCAGGAAGGTCCGCAAGAAGAACCAGACCACAAGGGCCACGATGATGGACTTGGTCCAGTCCCACAGCCAGTGAAGCAGCGACCGGGTATGTGCGGCGGTGCCGGCGGTCATGACAAGCCCTTCCTCAGATGAAATGAGAGCCTCCCCCCAATTTATCACGTCAGCAACGCGGTCACGGAACAGCCACCGTGGGAACCGCGGGCCGAGTTCTCTGCCGGAGTATGGGAAAGGATGAGCCCGGCTGAAGCTCTCGGTCCAGCAGATTCCAGGTGACAACGCCATCTTCGGACGCGGGCTCGAGCAGGTATGCCGCCAAGGTGCCGAGTGGCTGATCGGTGTTGACGATATACCAGGCTGCACCGGCCGCCGTGTCCACGGTGTGATTACCCCAGCGTCCCTCCACCTGTACGGTGCGGTGTCCCTCGAATGGAGCATCGACGGAGACGCTGTCTATCGTGAACACCTGGACCGATGCCCGCCAGGAACGATTGGTCACACCCACCGCAATCCCTTGGCGGCGGAGCAGCTCCACCAATTCCTTCAGCCGTGCCGGAACCAGGTAAGCAGCCGGCACCGCCTCCTTCCTTCGCGCCGTAAACCGGTCATATACCGGCATTCGGATCGTACGATACACGCCGGTTCGTTGCCGCGGCGCAAAACCGCTTGCTCCTTGACTCAAATCTCTGGTGATCTCGGCAACCACGGGCTGAATAGACGGGGGCGCCAGAACCGACCGTACCACGACCGAGTCCGGCCTCAGCCGATCGGATGCGTCGACCACCTGCTTGATCAGGTCTGACTCCTCGCCAATCAGGGCGATCACCTCTCGCACGAAGTTGTAGGTCGCCGCAACCCGGCTTCGAAAGTCTGCGTTGCTGTAGCCCTCGCTCAGGATTGCCACTCGACCGCGGAGCCCCATCCAGTTGGTGCCGAAACGGGCCCGGCCGTCGTACGTCTCCCAGCCCTGGGCCAAGGAATCCGGGTGCTGGTTGCGGAAGTTCCCATACCAGAATGTGCTCTGCCGGTGCCGCTCCTGCATGCGCCGGCGCACCTGCGGCAGCAAACGGTCCCGAGTCAGCTCCACGGCAGGATTGCCATTGGGGTTGAGTCCGGGAGCATAGGTGAGAACATACCCGTGGTAGCTCCCGTTGGTGGTATGCAGATCGATGAACACATCGGGGTCCCATGCTACCAGAACCGTGGCCGCGCCTCGACTCTCCGGTGCCTCCAACTTCACGTAATCACGGTTGAGGTTCAGCAGCTGCCCGCTGGTATTTTGGCCGACTTGCGCCGGGCCGTTCTGACCTGGCCGGTTCTGCTCACCCGGCCCCAAGCGTTCATTTCCATCGGTGTTGTAGATCGGGACCACCAGAAGCACGACCTTGTCCAGCAATGGCCGCAGCTGGCCGGTGGTGAGATCGCGGAGCAGCATCTGCGCTGCTTCTTTGCCCTCCACTTCGCCGGCGTGAATGTTGGCCTGGAGATACACGATCGGTTTGCCGCTCCGCTGAGCTTCACCCGGAGAGGTCACCAGTGGACGGGCCGCCACGAGATAGGGCACCCGCCGGCCTTCCGGACTTATCGCCAGCGTGGCGACCCGGATCTCTTTTGTCAGCAGCTGGAGGGAGTCCAAGAACATCAGAACATCGGCGTACGAGGACGTTTCCCGGAAAGCAGTGCGCTCGGCGCGAGTGGACTGCCCGCCCAGCGAGGGAACCAGGCAGAGCTCGGCCAGCACACCCACCCAACCCCTCCAGTGCATCATGGGGCTGGAGCGAGAATGCGGGTGGTAATGACATCGGGAAAGCCATCCTCGATCGTGAACGTCACCTCCGGGATCAGCAGCCGGTAGAGTGGAGCTCGAAGGGTGTGATCCGGTGCGCCGCGATACTTGGCCCAGGCCTTTTGCAGCACCGGCTCCTTGACGATGCCGGAGGGATGCTCCGCGTTGCGCAAGAGCATATCGGTGGTGGCCGCCCCATCATTCAACGCCTCGGCTAGCGCGCGGACCAGTACATAGCCGACTGTGTGCTGATCCTGGGCGGAGCGCTCGACCAGGTCGGCACGCTTCTCGTGCTCAGCCAATCCTAGAAGTGGCCAGCGGCGGGTCACCGGGGCGAGAAGGCGTTCGGCGCTCCACTCGGCAAATCCCTCGGCCAGGTGTGGTTGCGCGACTGGCAGGCGAATCATCCTGTGACTCCTCCCGCCCAGCGTGGCTGCAAACAGTTCGAGTTGCCGGCGCCGGAAGAGCAGGTGCTGCCACTCGTGCACCACGGCCCCGAGCGCCAGCAATGGGGCATATCCCGGATCGATTGCGATCACGTCCCGCGGCTCCAAAAATCCGTTCAGACTCTCCTGCGCGTGTCGGGAGACGGTAGTAAGCCGGAGAGTCTCTGCACCCGAGTGGAGCAGAGTGGGAGTGGTGTCACCCGGAGGCAACCATCTGAGGCTCCGTAGGAGGTCCGCCTGCCCGTGTTCCTGCAGCCATGTCTCTGCTGTACCGTTGCCGGCAACAACGAGTTGGGGGAAGAGCGCCGGAGGTACTCCGTACTGGGGAACGGCTTGAGGATAGCCGAACCAGCGGGATTCGATCGTCGGAAGGGGAGCCTTCTCCTGATCCCGGTTGAGCGACCGCCACCCCTCACGGACATAGTCCCGAATCGAGCGGCCGGTTCCCCCGGGCGCCCAGGGCTCAACCAGAAAAAAGTTCAGCGCATCGAGATACCATCGCTGTCCCTCGGTATACCCCTTCAGCAAGGTGAGAATAGCAGCGCCGGAAGCCGGGTCGGCTCGCGTAAGGCGGCCCTTGGCGGCGGCAAACGCCGCTGAGTCGCTGGCCTCGAGCACGGCCAGCCCATAGAGGGCCCGTAGCAGGGCCTCCTGATCGGGTGCGTTGTCGGCGGAGCCTACCCATTGAACGGCCTGGAGCGCTCCTCGCGCGGCATCCCAGCTGATTCCCGGGACTCTCACGCGAGCCCAGGTAAGAGCGGCGTCGTGCAGATCCACGATCCATTCGTCTCGAGGACGAAATATCCGATTGAAACGAGCCCGGGTTGTGTCGGAAGGGATCGCTGATCGGATTGCCTGGAGCGTGCTCCGAGAGGCCTTGATCAGCTCGGTCCGGCGGTAGAGTCCCATGAGATGATGAGAGCGCTCGCTCGTGAGCGTCCTTCCGCTCAACGGCTCCAGCCCTGCACCGGCCGCGGCTGCACGGTACGCGCGGCTAATCAGCGAATCAGGAAAGCCGGCACTGGCCGCCGCGAACCACGGCCCCGGAATTCGAACCGCAGAGTCGTTGCGTGCCACGATGATTTGTCGCAACGTGAAGCGCGGCATTTCGGGGCTCGCGTGAGCTGTCGTCGGCGCTTGGCCCAGAACACTCCCGGCCTGGGCCACGGTTATCAGCGCAAGGGCGCCGAGCCGCCTGTGCCCAGTCCGCCGGGTGGTTGCCTTGTGCAGGGAGACCCCGATGACAGAAGATCCAAAGCCAGCTTCCAGGCGCCAAGTCCCTCCACTGATGGATCGCCTGGGCGAGTTGTGCCAGGCCGGTCGGGACAGTGCTACGTATCTCTGGCAGGTCCCGGACGACGAGAGCGTTCGCCGGAAGATCGCAACGATACTGGCGGAGATCAAAGTGGAAGCGGCAAAGGGAGGACGGCAGGAAATGGGACGCGTGGCTGGCGAGCTGGAAAAGGCGCTCAGCGTCTCAGCCAGCCCCCAACAAGTTGAGCTCCTCCAGGACGGATTTGACCGCTTGATCCGACTCTGGGCCGCAGCGAAAAGCGGTTTGTTCTAGGAACGCCTAGTTACCTGCTCCGTTCGTGTCCTCCGAGGTCGAGGAGGATTGGCTCTCCTGTTTGACCGCTCCACTCGACTCGGGCGCGTTGGAGGCTCCGCCACCCGCCTGGGCTGTAGCCCCGGTGTCTTCCCGTCCTCCTGCAGGCCGCCGATCCACCAGCTGGGCTGCTACCGGTGCGCCTTCGGCCAGCCGCTCCTGGCCGCCAACCACCACCTGCTCGGCACTCTCCACACCACTCTTGACCTCGACAAACCCGGGCGTGCGGACCCCGAGCTCCACCTGGCGCCGAGTGGCTTTGCCATCGGCGACGACCCAGACGAAGTTCGAGCCCTGGAGAGGCAGCACTGCATCTTCCGGAATAATCACGGCCTTCGGCCGCACGTCGGTGGCAAGCCGGACTTCGATGAACATCCCGGACTGGAGCTCCCGACGGGGATTGGGTACCCGCGCCTTTACCATGATGGTCCGCCCGGGAAGCTGCACGACCGGGTCAACGAAATCGACATGGCCGGTGAATTGCCGCCCCGGGAGGGCTGCAACCCGAAAGCTGACCTGCTGCCCCACCTTCAACTGTTCGGCATAACGCTCCGGCACCTGAAACGAGGCTCGCTGGGGCGACACCGTTTGGAGTGTCACCAGCCGGGTGTCGGTGGTGACGTAATCGCCCAGACTGACGGAACGTTGACCGACAACGCCGGCGAAGGGCGCCCGCACCAGCGTGCGATCGAGTCTGACTTTGAGCCGGTCCAACTGCGCCTCGGTACTGCGCATGGTGGCCTCGGCCTGCTCCAGCTCCGACTGAGAGGACGCCTTCTGCTGGAGGAGGTCGCGGGTGCGGGTCAGCGATTGGCGGGCCAGATCGCGCTCGGCGGTGAGCTGCGCAACCTGGGCCTTGAGTTCGGCGTCATCGATCTTGAATAGCGGCGTGCCCTTGCCGACGGGTGTCCCTTCCCGTACGAGAATCTGCACCAGCCGGCCCTCGACGTCGGGCCTCAGGTCGATGGACTGCAAAGCCTCGATTTGACCAGTCGCCGAGATGGCGTCGATCACCGTATCGATGCGTGCTGCGGCAGCCTCGACCGGCATGGCGGGCGGGCCGTTCCCGGGACCGCCGGGGCCTCCAGGACCCTTCCCCGCCGACTCTGCCTGTTTACAGGCCGCGACCGCGGCGAGCATCAGGGTTCCTACATGTATGGGTCTCACGGGGTGTCCTTGTTGGAGAAGAGTCTGCGACCCAGTATGGCCTCTAGCCGTGCCAACGCCAGCCGAGTGTTGTAGCGAGCCTGCACCACACCTGCCTCCGCCTCAGCGACACCGACCTGGGCATCGAGCAGATCCAGAATGCTGCTGGCACCCGAGCGATACCGCAGGGATTGCATGCGATAATTCTCCCGGGCTACGGTTCCAGCCACGTTGGCCAGCTCCACGGCCGCCGTGCTGGTTTCGTAGGCATCGTAGGAGCTGATCACATCGCGGCGCACGACCCGTTCCAGATCTTCGCGAATGCTCCGGGCAACATCGCGATTCACCCGAGCTCGGTTCACCTCGATCTCGCGCGAGCCATTGTCCCAGATCGGGAGAGACACCCCGAAGGTGAATGAGGTGATGTTGGCAGCACCGGGGAAGATCTGGGTATCGTATCGCTGGTGTACCGCTCCCACCCTCAAGGTCGGCAGGTAATCTCCCCGCTGAGCCTTCAACGTTGCCTCGGCCGAACTTTCATTCGCCTGAGCCGCCCGGTACTGTGGTCCCTGATTCAGCGCCAGCTGTACAGCCTCTGGAAGGGTCAGCGGAAGCTTAGGCGCGGGCTGGGTGTCGGCCGGAACTGCGCCAACCGGACCGGAGGCCCCAATTCGCCGAGCCAGCTCCAGTTGGGCAGTGCGCAGCGCATTTTGCTGTCGGAGGCTATCGACCTGAGCCCGGATCAGCTCGAGTACCAACTGGAGCGAATCGGTTTGTACGGCAGCCCCGGAGACCACGCGGGCTCGTGCGATGCCGAGCGCTTCCCGCGCCCGTGCCGCGCGTTCTCGCGCTACCCTGGCGAGCTCTTCGTTCACCAGTACGCCGTAGTAGCTCGACTCGGTTTCCAGGGCCGCCTGGAAGCGCTGCTCCAACTCTCCGGCATCGGCGCTCGCCAACTCGGCCTTAGTGCGGGAGAGATCACTGAACTTCCGCAGGCTAAAGACCTCATAGTCGGCACTGGCCCGTCCCACGACCAGGGTGCTCGTAGGGTTCGCCGGGTCTGCAGGATTGAAGAAGCTCTCCGAGTATTTGGTTTCTTCGAGACCCACTTCGATCGATGGGACAATGAACGCCAGCATGGCGGCACGCCGTCCCCATTCCGCGTTGTCGATCTGGCCCAGCGCCCGCACGTAGTCAGGATCCAGTCGGGCGGATTGCCGGATCGCCTCCGCCAGTGTGATCCGGGGAATCGAATCAGCGGCCGGAATCGAGTCGTTCGAAGTGGCCGCCTGAAGAGCAAGGAGCAAGAAAAGCATCAGTCCGCCTCCGCCGGCGCTAGAGCAGCATGCGGGGCTTCCTTCCGCCGGCGCGACCTCTCCAGGAGCCCGTCAAAGATCAGATAAACCGCTGGTACGACGTACAGGGTGAGCAAGGTGGAGAACACCAGCCCACCGACGATGGCATACCCCAACGGACGCCGGCTCAGCGAGCCGGCCCCGAGCCCCAGGGCAATCGGCAGCGCGCCCATTACTGTAGCGACGGAGGTCATCAGGATCGGCCGCAGGCGGATACGGCCGGCTTCCTTGGCTGCCTCCAGTGCGCTCAGTCCACGTTCCTTCAGTTGGTTGATGTACTCCACCAACAGAATCGAGTTCTTCGACACCAGCCCGATGAGCAGGATCATGCCGATCTGGCTGTACACGTTCAGCGTGGACCCGGCCAGCTTGAGCGTGAACAGCGCTCCGGTTACCGCGAGCGGAACCGCGAGAAGGACGGTGAAGGGGTGAACCAACGACTCGAACTGGCTCGCCAGGACCATAAACACCACGACCAGCGCGAGGAGGAAGGCGAAATACAAAGCCGATCCGCTCTCCTCCAGCTCTCGCGACTCGCCGGCGAGCGCCGTGCTGCTTCCCCGAGGCAGCACCTCGTCGGCGATGCGGGTGAGTGAATCGAGTGCCTCACCCAGGGTAAACCCTGGAGCCAGGTTTCCCGTCAGCGTTGCCGACCGCACCCGGTCGAAGTGGTTGAGCTCTCGGGGCCCCACACCCTCTTCCACGGTCGCGAGCGCCTCCAGCTTGACTAGTTCGCCGCCCCGACCGCGCAGGTACAGGCCGGTCATATCGCTGGGTGTGGCGCGGTCGCGAGCATCCAACTGCACGATGACGTCGTACTGCTTGTTGGCCCTGGTGAACGTGCTGGTTTCGCGTCCGCCCAGAAGCACCTGCAGGGTGGTGGCCACATCGGCTACCGGAACTCCCAGGTCCTCCGCCCGGTCTCGATCGAAGCTCACCGTCAGCTGGGGCTTATTGACCCGGAGGTCGCTGTCCACGTTGATCAGGCCGGGGATCTGCCGCGCGCGGGCCAGCAGGGTGTCGTTGCCCCGGGCAAGCAGCTCGAAATCCGGATGCTGGATCACGAAGTTGACCGGACTTCCCCAGCCGAAAGCCGGCGGGTTGTTGGCAAAGGCCAACACCCCCGGAATCCCGAAGTACTGCGCCTGGACCTCTCCGATGATCTCCTGCACCGAGCGGTCCCGCTCGGACCAATCGTCGAGGTTGGTGAAAATGATGCCCCGACTCACTCCATCACCGATGTTCACCACGCTAAAGAAGCTGTTGATCCCCTCGGTCTTTGCCTGGATCGCTTCCGCCCGACGCTGATAGCTGTCCGTGTAGGCGAGCGATGAGCCCTCAGGCGCGATGATGAAGGAGAAGAACCAGCCCCGATCCTCTGGCGGCACGAACTCACGCTCCAGCGAACGGAACACGAGCACGGCTCCGAGGGTGACCAGGACTGCCGCCCCGACGACGATGCCGCGGTGATGCAGGGCGCGATCGAGAGTGCGGGCATAGCCCGTGGCCAGTCGATTGAATCCATTCTCCAGCATCCGATAAAGCCGGCCATGGCGGGGAGGAACCCGGAGGATCTTGGCGCACAACATGGGCGTGAGGGTCAGGGCCACGAATCCCGAGATAATCACCGACCCCGCCACCGCAATTCCGAATTCGTTGAACAGCCTGCCAGTGGAGCCTTTCAGGAACGCGAGTGGGGTAAAGACTGCCACCAGCGAGATCGTGGTCGCCAGTACCGCGAAGGCGATTTCCCGAGTACCGTTGGTCGCCGCTTCCTCAGGGCTCTCATGCAGCTCTTCCTGATGCCGGTACGCGTTCTCCAACACGATGATGGCGTCGTCCACCACGATTCCAATGGCCAACGTGAGCGCCAGCAGCGTAAAGTTGTTGATCGAGAACCCCAGGAAGTACATGATGGCGAACGCGGCTATGATCGACGTGGGAATCGCCAGCCCGGGGATGATCGTTGCCCGCAGGTTTCGAAGGAAAATGAAAATGATGATCACGACCAGCAGCGCTGCGATTCCCAGCGTTTCCTGCGCCTCCAGGATGGAGCGCTTCACGAAAATCGACTGATCGAATGCCGTATTGATTGCCACCCCGGGGGGGAGTGAGGCCTGGATCTTGGGCAGCTCGCTACGAATGGCCTCGGCCACTGAGATGATGTTGGCCTTCGACTGACGGATGACGCCGATCGCGACTGCCGGCGTTCCCTTGAACCGGAGCGCACTCCTCTCGTCTTCGGGGCCCAGCTCTACCCTGCCCAAGTCCTTGAGTTTGACCAGAATACCATCGGTGTTGCTGACCACCAGGTTGCCGAACTCCTCGGGCGTTTTGAGCTCGCCCAACGAGCGAACGGTGAACTCGCGGCGCTCCGACTCGATGCGGCCCGCCGGCACCTCGACATTGCGGGTCCGGATGGCTTGCTGAACGTCCTGAACCGTGAGGCCTCGCGCGGCCAGCTCCGAGGGGGAGAGCCAGATGCGCATGGAGAAACGCCGCTCCCCGAAGATGCGAGCCTGGCCCACTCCCGGCAGACTCTGCAGGCGGCTCTTGACCAGCCGATCACCGATGTCGGAGAGCTGAAGCAGGTCGTAGTTCTCACCGGAGAGAGCCAGCCAGAAGAACGGCTGGGCATCGGCATCCTGCTTTGCCACTACCGGCTCCTCTATGTCCTCCGGAAGCCGTTCCCGCACCCGTGCCACCTTGTCGCGGGTATCCTGGGCTGCCGCCTCGACATCCCGCTCCAGGTTGAACTCGAGGGTGATATTGCTGAAACCCTCCTGGCTCGAGCTGGTGAGGGTGCGAAGCCCCTCGACCGTGCTCAGCTCCTCCTCCAGGATGTCGGTGACCGCCGATTCGACTACTTGGGGGTTGGCGCCGGGCAGGCCGGTGCTGACCGACACGATAGGCGGGTCCACATCCGGAAATTCCCGCACCGAGAGCTGGGTATATCCAATCGCCCCGAAGAGGACCAGGGCGAGGCTGAGCATGCTGGCCAACACCGGCCGCCGGATCGACAGGTCAGAGATTTTCATTTGCTACAGTCCCGCGTCATGGTGAGGCAAAAAGAACATCGGGTGTCCGCCATGGCCCCTTCATTACTCTAGTCGTCCGACGCAGGCCGGAATCGACAGCCAGGCTCCGGCTCTCAGCGTAGCTGGCACCGCAGGGTCGATTCGAGAAGCTTCCTTACGGAAAGACTTGATCCAGGATTCAACCTGAGACGCCGCAGTGCGGGGCTGGCGCGTTAGATTCCTGCTGCTTCCAACCCTAGAACGATGCCCCCAAAACTCTCGAGTCGCCAGCAGACTCAGCTAGCCTATCTGGAGCAACTGCCCCCAAAGTTCCAGCGAATGCACAACATCATCGAGCAGATGTCCAGCCTCCGGGTAGATGACACCATCCTGCGGGGCTTTGCCCGTCTGCTGGACGAGATCAAGGGCAATGCTACTGCGCTCAACCTCAACAGCTTAGCGGAAACGGCCGGGCTAATGGGGACGATGCTCCGGCGGGGCGGGGGATTGCAGTTCAGGGTGCGTGGACTGCGGGAACTGCTCGCCAGCCTCAAGTCCAATTACGACGCGGCAGTCCGGGAGGCAAGTACGCCGGCTGAGACGGAGGAGCCCGATGCCGGGGCTTAGGCGGAGTGCTGTCTTCGGCGGCCAACTATTCGGTCGATCAGCGGGCCGCACATCAGGACGATCATGGCGGTGATGAGTCCCCCGATCAGCGCGGAAACGAAGGTCAACGCTCCGAGAATGAGCGCGGCCCCAATCGACGCCAACAGCACGACAAGCCAAGACATCAGAGGCACTCCTAAGTGGTGGCTAGTGGTGAGCCAACGTTAGTGCAACCCCGCTGGCAGCCGCAAGCCTAAACCTTATACCAGGCAAAGTCCATGATCATGTCCCTTCTCTTTCATATAGTGGTCCTTTCACTGCTTGCAGCTGTGCCCCTGACTGCGCAATCCAACAATGCCTCCAGCTTGCCGCCCGGATGGATCGCTCGGCCGGATGGCGGGGGAGACTCCAAAGCCATCAAGTTCGTGATCATGGAGCCCGGGTATCATCTGACCCTGGGTCCGGCGACCATCCTGTACCGAGCTGCAGACCGGGTCGAGGGACCCTTTCATACTCTGGCCACATTTCATCAAATGAAGAAGATGGAGCACGCCGAAGGGTACGGGCTGTTCATCGGCGGGGAGTCCCTCGATGGCTCGGCGCAGCGCTACACCTATTTCTTGGTGCGCGGAGATGGGAAGTTCATCATCAAGCGGCGGGATGGAGAGAAGCTCAC
>JAICPP010000337.1 GCA_025929805.1 Gemmatimonadales bacterium
CAGGTCGAGCCCAGCGCTTCCTCGACTCGCCGGAGTGAGCTCTCCGCCAGCCCCGCTTCCCGCGCGAGCAGAATCGCGGCCCGACCCACCATGCGGTATAGCTCACGGTCTTGCGGCTCGAGCGCGTCCAGGTGGGACTGAATGGTTTGTACATCGCCCCGCCGCACGGCGCCGGTGAGCGCGGCTGCCGGTCCCAGCTGCGTCAAGTTGGCGACGGCACCAGCCAGCAAAGGCAGATAGAGTCGTCCAGCAATGTCGGGTGGCACTCCCGCCGATCTGGCTAATCGTTCCGCCACCCCGACCAAGGCCACTGTGTAGTTCGCCACGAAGGCAGCTCCGGCGTGATACGCCGGCTTGGCCTCTGCTGGGATTCTGACCGGCACCATTCGTAAGGTGTTGGCCAGTCGCTCCGCCGCTACCAAGGCCCGTTCGTCGCCCTCGATGCCCACGTAGGCTCCCTTCAGCCGCTCGGCAGCAGTTCCCGGCTCCGCTACGGACTGTACCGGGTGGAACGATCCGCAGGCAGCGCCGCTCTGCTCGAGCGGCAGCAGCGCTTTCTTGTCGAGCAGTCCCGACAGGTGCAGCACTACCTGGTCCCGGGTGATGGCGCGCTCCGACGCCAACTGCCCTGCCACCTCCGGAATGGCGTCGTCGGGCGTCGCAATCAGGACCAGTTCCGCGCCCGCGGTTGCTTCCGCCAGGCTCCCCTGGTGCAGGATCAGAGGGGGGATCACGTCTCTTGGGGTGCGATTGAGAAGCACCACTTTGTACCCCCGTCGTTTCAGCGCCAGCCCGAGGCCTTGGCCCATGCGTCCGGCGCCAATGATCGTGATACGTGGCTGCGACACCGCTGCTCCTTGGAGGCTGTGCTGCTCCAACAGGCGAGCCCGGCCGGCTAATGGGCCGACCGGGCTCCGGAGAAATCTGAACTGGTCGTGTTAGTGCTGCGCCGTTGCTCCCGGTACACTCACCTGCGCCAGACTCAACAGCTCCTTGGGAGTCTGCGCCTTACGGAGTAGGGACATAGCGGTCTGCATCTGAGTATCGTTTGCCGCGCGCCGGCGAAACTCGGCCTGGCGGCCGAAGACGTATCTGGCGATCTCGTTACCCAGCTGCTCGTCGACCAGGGTACCGGCTGCATTGAAGACACTGGGGTCGATCTGGACATCCCGCGCCCGAAGCCGGCTGTATACCTGCTGCCGCATCTCGGGTGTGACCTTGAAGCTCTCGGACTTTATCCCGTGGTTTTTCTTTGCCTCGAGGGCGATCGACGTAAGCGCATCTCGAAATTGAGGCAAGCCGTTACCCAACGCCTTGGCGAACTCGCGTTCAGCAGCAGTCAGGGTATCGGCCCGGATAACGAGGTCGGGGACGATCCCTCCTCCACCGCGTACCACTCGTCCTGCGTCGGTACGGAAAATGGGCCGTTCCTTCAGCGCCGAGTCGGTGGACTCCTCGTCCGGCGCCCCCAGGACCGTGTCGGCGACTACGGCCATCGCTGCCTGGGCTGCCTGATCTTCCTCCGTCTTGGCAATGCGCTGGATGGTCCGTCCACTGGGGGTAAACCAGCGGGCGGTGGTGAGCTTGAGCGCGACACCCTCACCCAGAGGGAAGAGGGTTTGGACCAGCCCCTTGCCAAAGGTAGGAGCACCCACAACCACAGCGCGATCGTGATCCTGAAGGGCTCCGGCTATGATTTCGGCCGCGCTTGCCGTACCGTCGTCGACCAGCACGACGATGGGGAGGTCGGGCCAGACCTGCTTGGCTTCATCGAAGAACTCCTTGGTCGAGCCCCGTGCTCTGCCGCGGGTGGCACCGATCTCCTGTCGCGCATCCAGGA
>JAICPP010000258.1 GCA_025929805.1 Gemmatimonadales bacterium
GGGACGCTTCCTGTATAGCTCGGGAGCGTGGATTGACGAGATCGAGGACCTGGTACAGGAAACCCTCTTTCGGGCGTTCCGGCGACTCGACAGCTGGCGAGGCGAGGCCTCGTTTCGAAGCTGGCTTCTCGCGATTGCCGGCAACCTGCTGAAAGATCGGGTACGGGTTCGAGTGCCAGGACTGGTGGTCTCGCTCGAGGCCCACGAGCTTGCGCACGATGCCGACCCTCAGGCCGACTTTGCGGCTAGAGAGATAGAGGAACGCTTGCGCCAGGAGCTAATCCGGCTTCCCCGGCTGCAACGTGAGGTGTTCCTCTTACGAGCACAACATGGGGTCGAGTACGCCGATATCGCCCGGACACTCGGCACCACGCCGGGAGCCGCCCGAGTGCATTACCACAATGCAGTCAAGCGATTGAAGGACCTGGTTCAATGAGCGAATGTACCCGGCTATCGGATCGTATTCCCGTGATCGCGAGCGGCCGCTCCGAGTGGATGCCCGAGGAGATGGATCATCTCAGGATCTGCGGATCATGCCGGCGCGAGTGGGAGCTGGTCCAGCTCACCCAACGACTGGGCGACGGGCAGTTGCCTGAGCTGGACGCCAATCTCATGACCAGCGTTCTGGTTCGACAGCTGGCGGTTTCCAGACAGTCGCGCCGTCGGAAGTGGAGTCTTGTGGGGCTTGCGGCGGCAGCCGGCGTGGCAGCGCTGCTCTGGACCGGCAACCGGAGCCTTCCTCGGGTAGACGGTGCTGAATCGACGGTAGAGCACCCCGCTGTGGCTGCGCTCCAGATCCCGCTGCCTGAGCTGGACGGGCTGCAGCCAGTAGAGCTCGACTCGCTACTCCGCATCATGGATGCGCCAGTGGACAACACGGCATTGGAAAACCCCGAGTTGGATGATCTGGACAGTGCCGAACTCGAAGCAGTTCTCGAATCATGGGAGGGTTAATGCGAACCGATTATCTCTGGTTGATCGGACTGATGCTGTTTTGGGCTTCACCCGCTGCGGCGCAGCGTCAGCGGCAGGACTCCGCAGGTGCGGTCCAGGCGGATTCCTTGCGTCACCGCATCGAGGAGCGTTTTGCCTCCCGAGTGCAGGAGCGGCTTGGTCTCACCAGTGATCAGACCGCCAAGCTCCGCGCCACCAGCCAGACCTTTGGCGCACGCCGGCGGGAGTTGCACGATCGGGAGCGCCGCCTGCGTGAGGCCCTAAGCAGACAACTACAGCCCGGCATTGCCGCCCAGCCCGACAGTGTCGCCAGGCTGACCGATGCTTTGATCGAGCTGAAGCAGCAGTCGGCTCAGGTTGCCCGGGATGAAATGAAGGAGGTGGCAAGGTACCTGAATCCGGTCCAGCGAGCCCGGCTCTTCATGATGCGGGAGCAGTTCAGTCATCGGGTAAAGCAGGCCCACGGTCGCCACTGGATGGGCCGGCGCCACAAGCATAAGGACCGGTCCTGGATGTGAGTCAAAACCGTGAACAGTGAAGAGTGAACAGTGAAGGGCGGCGGATCCCTCCAGTTTACTGTTCACTGTTTACTCTTCACGCGTTCCTCAGTATAGATTTCCTGCACTTCATCCTCAGAGAAACCGCGATGCGCCGCCTGCTCCCGTTGACGCTCGCCCTTGTGCCTCTCCTCGGCTCTTCCGCCTGGGCCCAGACTGCCGTTGTGTACCGCATCAGCATTTCGGGCGTAGTGGAAAACGGACTTGCCCCATACGTCGCCAGGAGCCTTCGTGAGGCACAATCTGCGAAAGCGGTCGCGGCTTACCTCGATATAGACACGCCGGGTGGCCGGGTCGATGCGGCCGAGCG
The DNA here is from genome assembly GCA_025929805.1 of Gemmatimonadales bacterium. Classification (GTDB taxonomy): domain Bacteria; phylum Gemmatimonadota; class Gemmatimonadetes; order Gemmatimonadales; family GWC2-71-9; genus CAVVWJ01. Next base: position 1,822 of record JAICPP010000258.1, read on the forward strand.
CATTTCGGACGATGTCCGAGCGGCCGGCATTCCGGTGTACGCTTTCGTGAACCCACGGGCATACAGCGCCGGGGCGCTGATTGCCATGTCCTCCAACGGCATATACATGCGGCCCGGTGCGGTGATCGGGGCGGCGACGCCGGTGGACGGACAGGGTACGAAAGCGCCGGAAAAGATGGTCTCGGCCATGCGAGCCGAGTTCCGGGCGGTCGCCGAGGAGCGCGGCCTCGATCCGAAGCTGGCGGAAGCGATGGTCGACGAAAACGTCGAGATCCCCGGTGTGGTGGCAAAGGGCCAGCTTCTCACCCTGAGTACCGGCGAGGCCGTACGGCTCGGATTTGCCAAGGGACAGGTAGCCAACGAAGCTGCCCTGCTCGACGCGATCGGTCACCCTAACGCTCAGGTTGTGGCCACCTCGACGAACTGGGCCGAAGGCATAGTCCGGTTTCTGACCAATCCTCTGGTCTCGCCGTTGCTCCTGTCGCTCGGTATTCTCGGCCTGGTGTTCGAGATCAAGACCGGGGCGTTCGGGCTGGGGGGGCTGCTCAGTCTGGTTTCCTTGGGATTGTTCTTCGGTTCCAGCCTCATTCTGGGATTGGCTGGCTGGGAAGAAGTCCTACTCCTGGGGCTGGGGCTGATCGCCCTGGCGGTCGAAGCGTTCGTCATTCCCGGCTTTGGAGTAGCCGGCATTGTTGGGATACTGGCTATTGTTTCTTCTATGGTCCTGGCAATGATGGGCGGCTATCCCACCAGCGGCGATGTGGCGCAGGCGCTCGCCGTACTCGGCGCGAGTCTCTTCATCACTGCCGCGGTCATCTACGCCTGGCTCCGCCACCTTCCTAACAGTGGCCGGTTCAGTGGCCTGCTTCTGAAGGGAGCCGGAGATCGCGCTGCCGGCTTCACCACTGCGCCCTCCCGACCTGAGCTGGTGGGCCGGGATGGAACCGCGCTGACCGATCTTCGGCCGTCCGGTACTGCACGGATTGGAGAAGAGCGCATCGATGTGATTACGGAAGGTGAGTACGTGTCCCAGGGCAGCCGGGTCCAGGTTGTTCGAAGTGATGGGTATAGGCACGTGGTGAAGCTGGTCGCCAGTCGCCAGTCGTCAGACATCAGTCGGCAGCCGCCCGACCAATAGGACGAGATGTCGAGACTGGTACCGGCGACTGAGGACTGGCAACGGACGACTACTCTTTCCAAGGATCCCCCGTGGACGACTCCCTGAGTATCGGCCTCATACTGGCGTTATTCTTCCTCGCCTTCCTATTCCTCGTCATCTTTTTCCGATTCATTCCAATCGGACTCTGGATCAGAGCAGCGGCGTCGGGGGTGCGAGTCTCCTTTCTCACGCTCTTCGGTATGCGGTTCCGAAAGGTGAGTCCGGCCGCCATCGTCGATCCCCTCATCACGGCCCGCAAAGCCGGCCTCGACCTGACCATCGATCAGCTGGAGATCCACTATCTCTCCGGGGGCAACGTCCAGCGGGTAGTAAATGCGCTCATCTCGGCCGATAAGGCCCAAATTCCGCTCACCTTCCAGCAGGCGACCGCGATCGATTTGGCGGGACGTGACGTCTTCGAGGCAGTACAGGTAAGCGTCAATCCCAAGGTCATCACGACCCCCAAGGTGGCCGCGATGGCCAAGGATGGAATTCAGCTGCTGGCGCTGGCTCGAGTCACTGTGCGTGCCAATGTCAACCGGCTGGTAGGCGGTGCAGGGGAAGAGACGATTCTGGCGCGGGTCGGCGAGGGGATCGTCAGCACCATCGGTTCGGCCACATCCCACAAGGCCGTTCTGGAGAATCCCGATCTCATCTCCAAGACCGTGCTGGCCAAGGGGCTGGATGCCGGTACCGCATTCGAGATCCTCTCGATCGACATCGCCGACGTCGATGTCGGAA
>JAICPP010000164.1 GCA_025929805.1 Gemmatimonadales bacterium
GGCCTGGTCGGCCCGATGATCATCACCCGGCAGGGGAGCGCCAATCCCGATGGCTCACCCAACGATGTCGACCGCGAGTTCGTGACGATGTTCAGCGTGATTGACGAGAACGCGGGCCCTTACCTGGAAGAAAACATCAAGGACTTCGCCCAGCAGCCCGATTCTGTGAAGCCGGATGATGAGGGGTTTGGAGAGAGCAACCTCATGCATTCGATCAACGGCTACGTCTACGGCAACCTACCCGGGCTGACGATGAAGCAAGGTGAGCGCGTCCGCTGGTACGTGCTGGGGATGGGGAATGAGGTCGACCTCCATACACCACACTGGCACGGCCAGACATTGCTCATGAGTGGCATGCGCATGGATATGGTGGAACTCCTGCCGATGAGCATGAAGGTACTGGACATGACGCCGGACAACCCGGGTACCTGGCTCTATCATTGCCACGTCAACGATCACATCCAGGCCGGCATGCAAGCGCTCTTCACCATCACGCCGTAGAACTGCAGTACCTACCCGGCCGCAACGGGGCAGCTTCGAGAGATCCTTCGCGTATGCTCAGAATGACGCGATTCCTGCTGCCGTTCGTCATCCTGAGCATACGCTCGTCATTCTGAACGAAGTGAAGAATCTCTCCCCAACAGCGCGGGAGATACCGGCGATATCCAAGACTTACGGGATCGTTCCCGTGCTCTGGGGAGGCTGAGGAATGCCGCGGCGTTTCTGCATCAGGATGCCGTGGCGGTTCTTTCCATAATAGTTGCGCAAATCACCAACCGCGAGATAGCCACTGCGGCGATAGAGCTCCTGTGCCCCGGTATTCTTATCCTCGACCATCAGTGCGATATCGTTGGCGTCCAGCAAATCTTCGGCAGTCGCGAGGAGCAGCGTTCCAATACCCTGACGGCGGAAATCCGGGTCGACGCAGAGGTTGAGAATCCGGCTCTGGTCTCTGGTGACATCACCGACGACACAGCCGGCAATACGACCGCCGGACCTAGCCACCAGTATCTGCGCCCGCGGCCAGAGGTAGAGAACGAAGAGCGTAATCAACCCATATGCCTGACCACTCCGAAAGCAACTTTGCTGAAGTTCCCGCAATTCGGCCAGATCACGCAGCTGGGCATGCCGGATAACTACCCCGGCTTCCCCAGCAAGATGCTCCGTCCCACCGGTAATGGCTCGTCCTGCCACGATGTTCCCCGCTATGATGCGAATCCGTCCTGAGAAGGATTATACCCCTAAGCTCCCATAAGGCTCGTCATGAGCCTGTCGAAGGTCGGACGCGGCAGATCCTTCGCTTCCTCAGGAGCACCCGTACCGGAGGGAGTTGTAAGGGTGCTGCTTGCTGCACCTGGCATCCTCATCCCACCCGCGCAAGCGCTTCCGCCCCTAGCCGACGTAGCAGCACCTGGTACGCCGGCGGATTTTCCGGCCAGTATTCAAACACCGCCCGCTCGAAATACTGTACCGTGCGCACCTTCCCATCCTCGCATCGCTTCGGCCGCTCATCGGTCAGCGGATACCCGAATAGTGCCAGCCCGCCCCGCCCCTGCCAGTACGTCCAGAAGCCGCCGCCGACGTAATGCCCCGTTTCCGGGAACCATTGCCCCGAGGCCATGACCTGCACCCCCTCTCGATACGGCCACACGAAGTCCGTCATCAGCGTCCCCGGGCAGCTTGTCGGACTGAGCTCCTGGTGCCCCTTGACGTCGGCCCGCCCACCATGCCCCGCCACGATCCAGTTGTCGCAGACCTCCACCAGCGCCCGCAGTTGCGCCGCCGTCGCTCGCTGATCGCCCCCGATCGGCACATGTACCGCCAGCGCCGTTGCATTCTCAGGCCAAGCTCCGCAGTGCCACAGCACACTCTCGATGTCCCGGCAGAGCAACTTTTCACCAGCCGGCCCGATCGCCAGGTGATACATCAAGCCATCACCGTACAGCGGCCGGCTGTCCCAGTCGTAGGCCCACAGCTTCGTCACATGGTACACCGCTTCACTTTGCAGGATCTCCAACACCGGCCGACTGAGATCCACCGGAGGCCCCGAGTAATGCACCACAACCCCCGCTTTTCCACCAGTGCCACATTGCGCGCCGGCCCGCCATCCGCCCGCCGGTGCAATTGGTCCCGGATATCGACCAGCCCGCGGATGCCTGCGTACTCCATCGCTACACCTCCACCAGCGACAGCTCTACCTCCCCATCGGCGAACGTCCCCGCATCCTGCGGCTTGCTGATCTTCTCCACGATATCCACCAGCCGCGCCGTGTACTCTGTCAGCGTTCGGTCGTAGTCAATGTCTCGTAACGTCACCGTTCCACCCGCCGACCAGACCGCCCATAGCCGTTCAGCCAAAGCCCGAGCACCGGTCACATCCACACCACCATCCCGCCGTATCACCGCATCTTTGCATTGCACCGTGAACCGCCACCGCCGACGCCGCGTCGGATCGTCGAGTACTTCCGCTTCAGTCCACAAACACAGCAGCACCGGTGACCAGTCCAGAATGCTCGACACGGTAACCCGCACCTGGATGAACTTGCCGACCGCTGCTGGCGTAATCGTCCCCTCCACCGTCACCACCCGCGAGCCGTTCCCCGCCACGTTCGCCGTCGCCGCCTGCGTCCAGGTCGCCCCTGCATCAATGCTGTATTCGAGCGTGACCGTCACCTGGTCAGCCGTGCCCCGACCATCCGGCCAGGCGAATTCAGCACCCACCCGCCGCCAGGCTTTATCGAGATCCCGGTCGTTCGCATCCAGCAGGCTGCTTGTCACACTGTAGCTGCCTGCCAGGCCGGGATGGTTCGGCCGCCGGTAGAACTGGTAGAGATACGTCTGGTTCGTCACCGTCCCCCGTCCGGTCAGCACATCCACGTTATCCGCCGCCCCGTTTACCCCCACCGGCCACTTGATCGCCGTGCCCGAGACTTCTTCACAATCGATCATCCACCAGCCGCGGCCGTCATGTCCCCAGAGCTCCGTTTTCCCCGTATGCTCCCCCTCGATGCAGCAGACGAACCACCGCCCCACCGAGCACGCCCCATACGTCGCCCGGCCGCGGAGTCCGACCGGCTCAAACTCACCCTTACTCTTGTTGAATAGGTGAACCTCGTTCCCCAGCCACAAATACAGCCGCCCGTTATGACTCACCACCCACGTCAAGTCATCCGGCGCCGCCGTTCGCGGCATGCTCGCCTCAGTCGCGAAGTTGTTCGAAGCCGTCACCCGCATGGCCGTGAGCTCAGTCAGGACCCACAAGTGCCCGTCATGGAGGAAGAGTTTCAGCCATGGCGCATCGAGCGTGTAGTTCTGCCAGCTTGGCGGCCAATTCGTCGTAATCGCCACTTTCCCGCTTTGCCCGGCGTTGGGCTCATAGATCATCAGCCAGCCCCAGAAGTTCCCCACCAGATCAGCCATCTTGCCAACCTCGGTGGTACTGAATGCCCCGGTGTCCACGCGATACGTTCCGCAGTTCCCCGCCGCGCCGTGCGCCGCCACGATGCGCGTGCCCACCAGCGCCACGTCTACCGCCGGGTTCGCGAACGCCCCTACGTAGCTCAATCCCGTGTACGCCCCGGTCCCCACGTTCTTCGTGACTTTGTACAGCCGCTTTCCCTGGATCACGTACACCGTCCCCTGATAGGTCACCGACCACGAACGCTCTTTCGGGTCGTACTTGTCAGGATCGGCGATGGCCTCCGTGTATGCCGTCCTACCCGGCCCCGCGCTAATCCCCTGACTGTCGTACGCCGGCCAGGCCGCGTTCCCCTGCCAGATCTTGTCCCGCTCCAGTTGCGCCGCCCGCTGCTGCCCGCCGTAGAAATCGCTCATCTTCACCCGAGCCACCCGCGTTTCCGCGACGCCATCCTGTTCTCGCCGGTACGTTCCGGCCTTCACCATGTACCCATCCCCAGCGATGCGGACGTCGTACACATCCATCCGTCCCTCTCCCCTCCCGGACAGCGAAACTGGCGTCATCAGTCAAGAGCAGGCACGGGGACCTGCCCTACGGGTCATCCCGTCAGATCACCACCGCCGACGTCATCCGCTGTCATCTTGGTGGAGGTCTCTTCCAGCATCCGTACCTCCTCCAGCACACGGGTCAACTCCAGGTCCGGATCTTCCTGCCCCAACGCCTGCATCGCCGTCCGTCGGCTATGGATCCGCGCGCTTACCAGCCGCGCTTCCGCTCGCACCAAATCGGTGAAATCGCTCGGTAGGATCTCTGGCCAGAGCACCGATGTCCGCCGCGCCCCACCCAGATCTTCACCACCGAATCGCTCCAGGAGATCCAGCAACATCGCGTTCCGGCGCTGGTAAACCCCTTCCCACACTCGCCGCCTCCGCTGGACCTTCTGCACCAGCGGCTGAATCTCCACCTCCAGCGCCGCCCCTGAAAGCGCCCGTCCGCTATCACCAAAGCTGCTGCGTGGCGTCTCCGCCAGGTCGTGCAGCACCCGGTACAGTAGCTCGACATACTCAATGTGCAGCCGCACCCCACCACCCTGTAGCATGTCCAGCAGGTAGGCCCGGCTATCCTGCGGCAGTTCCCAGATCGAGCCCTCATCCGCCCGGATTCCGTCCGACCCCGTCACGTTCTCCAATACGACAATCGGATTCCCGCTCACCTGAAGGATCCGGGCCAGCACCGTCAACCGCCGGTTCAACTCGCGGCAGACATCCAGCAGGTCCGTCAGGTCACTCTCTCCCCAAACTTGATGTGGACGGCTCAGGTTCGGGAATATCACGTATGGAATCCATCCGTACGCATTCACCTCATCCCGCACAATCTTCCCACCCGCCTCGATGATCACCCGGTCAGCGCGCCAGTCCTCCACCACCCGCACCAGACCCGTTGCCCCACTGCCTCCGTCCAGCCCAAACAGATCCGCCGCCTGGTTCGCCGGCAATGTGTATCGCTGCAACACTCGCGTCAGCCGCCGCACGTTGTCCGGCGCCGCATAGGCCCAGGGCGTCGCCGGATCGACCGCCGTCACCACCGGCCCGGCCGCGACCGGATCCCAGGTCACCTTGAACGCCCCATCGCCCAGCACCGCCGCATCCACGAGCGTCTGGAAATCCAGGCTGTGCAACTCCTGTTGCGCGTGAAGCTCGTTCAGGAGCCGTTCCGCCCGCGCCGCCACCGTGTCGCTCAGGCCCTCAGCCTTTGGTACGCTGAATACCACCGGCTTCGGGAACACGTAGCTCGCCACCTTCCGCACCAGCGCCCGTGCGTAGTTGACCGTCAGTTGCGTCTCCCCAGTTCGCCGCCGGCGCATCCACTGCCGCCCCTCGTAGAAGTCCAGCAGATCCCGGTAGTGGCTCATCCGCTCCGCATCCTGCCCCTGTAACCAGTCCGCCAGGTTCGCCGGTCCCGCCGTTACCGACACAGCCATCCCCCTTCTATGCGCGGATTATTCACGGGGCACAGGTAGGGGCAGGCCTCCGTGCCTGCCCCCAGGACCCCATGACTGTCCCGTCCCCCGTGCCTGCCCCTACCGAACCGATCGCGAAGGATCTACCGCCCAACCGCCCGGCGCGGCCGCCAGTCCTGCTCGTCGAGCACCGCCACCAGCGCCGCGCTAAGCAATAGGTCATCGTGCAACCGTTGGTCTGGTACCGACCAACTCATCAGCCGCCCCGGCCCCGGTCGAACCTCATACGTGCATGCAGCCACCTGCCGCCAGAAGATGCCCGAGAGCTCCGACGCCTCCGGATCGTCGGACGGCGCGTACTCCTTGTACCGCCCACTGTCGATAATCCCGAGAAAGTCCCAGCCAAGCTTCGACTTTGAGGCCAGCCCGAAGACGAAAGGCAGTACGACCCGTTCACCCAACGCCGCCCGGAGAAAGCTCGCCAGCCCCGCGCCGATGCCCGTCGCATCAACCACCACATAACGCGCCCGCCAGACGCTTTTCGCGAGATCCCGAATCTGGTCATAGAGCACGGTGTGTTTCGTTCCGGTCCAGAGGTACCGCCGAACCACTTCGAAGCGCGGCCGTTCGCCATCAGTGACCACGCGAACAACCGTAAGCGCCGTGCTATCGCGTCGCGCCGTTGGGTCATACGCTTTCACCCCCTCGACCTGGTCCTCTTCCTCCCCGGCCACGTCCAGCAGCAGCGCATACGTTTCGCCGGCGACGCCCCGCGCCAGTGGCGCATGCTCCCCCACCATCTGCCCGCGCCGGCTGCTGGGGAAGAGACCGCCTTCGCCATCGAGCTCGATCAGTTCGTACTCGGTCCGGATGAACGGATGTTCCGCCCCAAGTTGCGCCATCTGTCGCTCGACATACCGGCCGTAGGGTGGCAACTCGCTTGAAACCTCTCCCCACGGCACCACATAGGCCCGCCGTTGGCCGTCAGTAACCTCCAATGACTCAACAGCCGACGCTGCCGGGAAAGCAGCGTATCGGCCATCCAGGGCGTTCCCAGCCACAGCCCCACCGCGTCCGTACTCGCACCCATCGGCGCGAAGACCGAGTCCCACCGGTCAGGCTCGATATCCTGCGACTCGTTGCCGACGAGCAGGAGACTTGCGGTCTTGCCGCGTGCGTTCGCCGTCGGCGCGCCGCTCAGGAAATGCACCGACGCCTTGCCCACTTGCACGATAAACCCATCACGGACTCTCGCCCGCACGCCGAGCGCTTGCAGCCGTGGCGCGTTCAGCCGTTCCACCAGCCGATCACGCGCAATCACCGCTTGCGGTCGTAGCGTCGGCAGCGTTACGACGATCGAGCCGCCAGTTCTCTGGTAGAGCACCAGCAGATACGCCAGGACCTGGGCGAGCAATTCATCTTTGCCACTTTGGCGAGAGAAGATCAGCACGAACTCGCGCTGGGGCACGTCGCCCCGTACCGCCGCCACTACCGCCCGCGCCGGGCCAAGCTGGTAGCCCCGCAGCGCGAACGCCGGCCAGATCAGCCAGCTAAACGCGCCGATGTCCGAGAGCAGCCGGCGGAGTCCCGCCTGCTTAGCCGCTAGCACTCAACCGGCCCACCAGCACCCGCCGCCGACGCGCGTCCAATTGCCGCCGGTATTCCGCCTTCGCCGCGCTCACCCGTTGCTCATAGCCCCGCGGAATCGCGCCCCGTTTCCACTCCTCCATCGCGCGGAAATCAAGACACCAGCAGGCCGCGCCAGCCACAATCAATGTCACATCCCCCTCCGGAACCGGGAACTCCTCTCCATCCGCCACCGGAAACGTCCGAGACCACTCACCCCAGATGGTGTAGTCGCCAGCAACCAGCGGCTGGGTAAACACCAACTTCTCACCCCACGACTCCCAGGACGGCGCCTCATCCGCCACGTAGCCGGCCGGGATCCCCGAACGTGGCATAACCACCCGTCCGGCTGGATCCACCACTCGTGCCACCCGGAGCACGTCCGCCGGTGCCGCCAACTCACGTTCACCACCAGACGCCACGACCGTTACCCGATCCTCCCGTGGCCACCTAGCGCTGTACTCATCCAGCATCCAGCGCAGCCCCTCCAGCACCTCGGCATCGCTCCAGAGCGTGGCAACGCCGGTATCCTCCAAGCGCAGCCGCACCCGGTCTCGCACCTCACCCCGCGTCACCATCGCTCACCACCCCCA
>JAICPP010000309.1 GCA_025929805.1 Gemmatimonadales bacterium
ACGAAGTTCCTGGAGGGGTTCCGCTACGACGCCCACCCGATGGGCATGCTGCTCGGCGCGGTGGGGGCTCTGTCCACCTTCTACCCCGATGCCAAGAATATCCACGACCCGGCCAACCGCTACCTGCAGCGGGTACGCCTGCTAGCCAAGCTGCCCACGATCGCCGCGTTCGCATTCCGGCACTCGCGCGGGCTCCCCTACGAGTTCCCCCGGAACGATCTGGACTACATCGGGAACTTCGTCAACATGACGTTCAGCATCGGCGGGCGGCACCAGCCGAACAAGGTGCTGCAGCGCGCGCTGGAGATCCTCCTCATCCTGCACGCCGATCACGAGCAGAACTGCTCGACCAGCGCCGTCCGGGCGGTGGGCTCGTCTCACGTGGACCCGTTCTCCGCCATCAGCGCCGGGATAGCCGCCCTCTACGGCCCGCTCCACGGCGGGGCCAACGAAGCCGTGTTGCAGATGCTCGACGAGATCGGCGACAAGCAGCAGATCCCCGGATTCGTGGAGAAGGTGAAGTCCGGCTCGGGGCGGCTGATGGGCTTCGGCCACCGGGTCTACAAGTCCTACGACCCCCGCGCCAAGCTGATCAAGAAGGTGGCGTACGACGTCTTCGAGCAGACCGGGCTCAACCCCAAGCTGGAGATCGCGCTGGAACTGGAGCGCATCGCCCTCGAAGACGAATACTTCATCAAGCGGAAGCTGTACCCCAACGTGGACTTCTACTCCGGGCTCATCTACCAGGCGATGGGATATCCTACCGACTACTTCACCGTACTCTTCGCCATCGGTCGGACGCCGGGATGGCTGGCGCAGTGGGAGGAGATGCTGCTGGACAAGGACCAGAAGATCGCGCGTCCCCGGCAGGTGTACGTTGGCTCGGCGGCCCGGGACTTCGTGCCACTGGAACGGCGAGGCGACCGCCGGAAGGTGGTGCGGGAGAGGGTGAGCAAGAGGTGAGAGGTGAGATCCTTCGCTTCGCTCAGGATGACAGGCTTACCTTCTCACCTCTCACTTCTCACTTCTCTTCGACCGGCACGTCCCCCTCCAAATACGTATACCCCTCCAACCCCGCCACGAAGTCCGCGATAAAGCTGTTCGCCTCCTGCCGGGTGAGATCTTTGGCGCTGGAGACCTTGCGCCGGAATGCGGCCAGCAGGTCGGTGGCGTGGAACTGGACATAGTTGAGGACTTCGGTCACCGTGTCGCCGTGGACCAGGTCGGTGATCTCGTATCCCTGCTCGGTGAGCCTCACGTGGACGGCGTTGGTATCTCCGAACAGGTTGTGCAGGTCGCCCAGGATCTCCTGGTAGGCTCCGGTGAGAAAGATGCCGAGGATGTACGGCTGATCCTCCAGGAACGGGTGCAGCTCCAGCGAAGGCTTGCCTTTGCGGCCGCCGGTGAACCGGTCGATGACCCCGTCGGAGTCGCAGGTGACGTCCTGCAGGGTGCCTCGCCGGGTAGGCGGTTCGTTGAGCCGGTGGATCGGCATGATCGGGAACAGCTGATCGATGGCCCAGTGGTCCGGCAGCGACTGAAAGACCGAGAAGTTGCAGAAGTAGCGGTCCACCAACTGCGCCTCGATGTGGCCCACGATCTCGGGAAAGGCAGCCTTGTCTTCCTTGATGGCGTGAGAGAGGGCGTTGAGCGTCACCAGATAGAACTGGTCGGCGTCGGCCTTGTCCCGGAGCGAAAACACCCCGCTGGCGAAGTACTCCTGGGCCCTCTCCTTGGCGAAGACGGCATCGTGAAAGACCTCCTCGATGCGGTCTTGGGTGAGGCCCTCCAGATTCTCGGACATCTCGACCAGTAGTGGATGCGGCTCCTCCCGCAGCTTGGGCGGCTTCGGCTCGACCTGAGACTCCACGTCGATCACGTTGATGAGCAGCAGCGCGTGATGCGCCGTGAGCGCCCGCCCCGACTCCGAGATGATGTCCGGCATCGGGAGCTCTTCAGTCCGGCAGACGGAGCCGAGGGTGTACACGATGTCGCTGGCGTACTCCCGCATGGAGTAGTTCACGCTGGCGGGTCGGGTAGAGCGGGACCCCTCGTAGTCCACACCGAGCCCTCCACCGACATCCACATGGGTCAGATCGAACCCCATGTTGCGGAGCTCCACGTAGTAGCGGCCGATTTCCTCCAGCCCCGCCTTCACGTGCCTGATGTCGGTGATCTGGCTGCCGAGGTGAAAGTGCACCAGCTTGAGGATGTCCTTTCGGTCGAGCCGATCGAGGCGGTCGAGCAGCTTCATCAGCTCGACCGCCCCCAGCCCGAACTTCGACCGTTCGCCTCCGCTCTTGGCCCAGCGCCCCGAGCCTTCGGTGGCCAGCTTGATGCGCACTCCGGCCGTGGGATGCACACCCATCTCGTCGGCCACTTTGAGCAGCACCTCCAGCTCGTTGAGCTGCTCCAGCACGATCATCACCTTATGGCCCAGCTTCTGGCCCATGAG
>JAICPP010000020.1 GCA_025929805.1 Gemmatimonadales bacterium
AGCGGGGGCTATGGCCTCGACGTATTGAGGCATGCTGCCGGCGACCAGAGGGCCCACCGCAAGGCTCAAACCACCGAGCAACGGCGGCACAAAGCAAGCAAAGGGCAGCAGGGTCCGGTCGAGGTGCACCTGGAGCGCGGCCGCCGGGCCGGAGCAGGACGCCTGCCGATAGACCTGCGGGAACACCACGGTGCGAACGACAATGGCCAGGACCCCGGCAAAGGCCGTTACCGATCCGGCGAACGCGTAGTAGCCCAGCATGGTAGGACCGCCCCACACGGCTACGACCCAGCGATCGCTGGTGGAGAGCAGAATTCCAATTCCCATGGTGAGCACCACCGGCAGGCCGACCCGGAGCATCCGGTGCACCATTTCCCAGTCGAGGGCCGGTCGAAGCTCCACCCAACGAGCAGCCGCGGCGATGCCCATCAGGTTGGCGACGGTGAGGCCGACAAATGCGCCGCTCAATCCCCAGCCGGCAGCAAGCCCCACACTCCAGAGCAGGTGGAGCACCGACGTGCCCGCCTCGAGCATGGAGTAACGCCGGAGGTCGCCCCGGCCCCGGGTACAGACCAGCGCATAGCCATAGATGGCCTCGGTGAGGCTCGCAGCGGCAAAGCCGCGGAGCAGCAACCGGGTGGTCGCATCTTCAACCAGAAAGGCAGCGCCCAGGGCAACGGCGGCTATTGCTCCTGACAGAACCAGCACGAACCCCAGGGCAGCGGCGGGCGATCTCCGCTGGTTGGCACCAACACCCGAGCGTTGCTGGAACAGTTCCAGCTCCAGCCCGCGGTATACGCTGATGGCAGCAAGGGCAGAATACCTCATGCCGAGCCGCAGCAGAGCCCAGGTGCCGAAGGCTGCTGGCCCGAGCAGCAGCGCCAGCAGCACTCCTCGCGTTGCCAGCATGGCTTCGGTACTTCCCCGGGAGAGTGCATATCCGGCGAATCGCCGCCACAGGCCCGAACCCGAACGGCTCGAAGCCCGGTCACTCGAAGTGAGGACAGGGAGATTCGAGGTGGCCGGGTGGGTCATCGGGGAAGCGTGAGCTCGATGGGGACAGGCGCGTTCAGGCTGCGGTACCAGCTGCGCATCCAGGACAGCACCTTGATGCGCGCCACGGTGCCGAGCACTCGGGTAGGTGCTACCCGGGCGATCGAGCGGAGCGATCCGACCTTTTTGGGATGCACGACCATCCAGCTACGCTGGAAGCCCTCATCCCAGCTCAGCTTGAGGCCTCGACTGAGAAGTGCAGCCGCAACACCGTGCCGCCGCTCGTGGCGGATCACCTCGATCTGCCAGATGTAGTTGGTATAGGGTGGAAGCGGGAGGTCGTAGCTCTCGTGGCGGACCTCGACCGCCGGAGAGAACCAGATGTATCCCACTGCCTGTCTCTGCTTCCAGGCAACCAGGCAAGTGCGGCCTGCCCCGGCCGCTTCGTGGAAGCGCGGGCCCAGGTGGCTTCGTGCCATATCGCCCAGCAACAGCCAGTCCGGACCGCTGAACGGGCGGATATCGACACCATCGGGGGCCGGCATGTCCACCAGGCCGGATAGATCGGCCTCGAGCACGAAGCGGCGCACGTATCCGCCGACCCGGTCCAGGGTGCGCCGGCGGATCTCGTCCCGCACGCCGGTTCCCCCGGCGGCACGCCAGGCCCGGACCGCATCTTCCGGGAAGGTGCGGATGTCGTGGACGTACTTAGCGAGCATCATTTGCCGGTGTAGGCTCGACGTGCAGATCCGTTTTCGACCCACACGGCCCCTCGCTCTTTCAGCGTCAGCTCGGCCTCGGCAAACAGCTCGGCTGCCTCGGCGGCCGTGCTGCCAAATGCGATCATGCTACACCGGCCGTACTGGAGGCACCCGGTGGCGTACGGCAGGAGCCCGCTCTTGCGCCCGGGAGAGAGCAGTAGATCGTGCAATCCCTCCTGCACGTCGGTAAAGGTCCGCACGCCGGTACGGATGCTCCCGGATACAAAGGCGGGGGCTATGCCCAGGCGCTCGGCAACGAACAGCGGATAGGTGGCGCCATTCACGCGCGGATTCAGTTCCGCCAGGAATGCCTTCGACCCACCGTGTTCATCGGTGTACTCCACGAAATCGAATCCCACGAGGCCGGCGTAGCCACCGTCTCGCAACCAGCGGGTCAGAACACCGGCCCAGCGGATCAGATCCTCCCGGCAATGAGTCTCCGAGGGGTAGCTGTTCCCGGTGTGAACCAGATGCTGGTTGAGCCGCTGGTCGGTGATGCCCACGCAGTCGATGGTCCCGTGCTCCGGATCGATGTGCATCTGAATGTTGGGCGAGGCATCCGCTGGAAACAGGGCCTCGACAAGATAGAACCGGTTGTCTTCCCGCTGCTCGAGCTTGGCGCTCAGTTCATCGATCTCACAATCGACTGGTGAGACCACGAACGTCGAGGATCCGGCCGCACCGCACGACCCCCGCACGATTGCCTTCCCTGTGATATACGAGTGCCGGAAGATCGCCGCAGCCAGGCCCTGGCGTCGTTGCGCCGAACTCGCGCAGGCGCCGAGATCGATCACTTCGCCCGGAGCGACCGGAACACCGAGATCGAGGGCGGCAGCGCGGATGTGGTGCTTGCAGTCAGCATAGGCGACTAGGTCCGGATCTGCACCCATCACCCGAACCGGCATCCCGGTTTTTTCGCGGAGCACCCGGGCCAGCTCGAACTGCCCGGCCGAGGACAGGAAAGGGTGAATCTGAGTCGTCCCCTCAGTCTGCATCCGGCTGCTGAGCATGCCGAGCGCCTCCTCGCTGTCCAGCAGCCGCTGCCATAGCGGGCCGTCACCACTTTGAAACCTCGAGGCGACGATGAGGTTTTCAGGCTTGGGTCCAATGCCAAGGCAGGCGAGAAACTCCAGGTAGGCGGGGTCGACTTCAGCGGTGACGCACACGATGTCCTGGCGCTCCGCCAACAGGAGCGCGCGTTCGGCGTATCTCTCCATACCCGGGCTCGCGGCATTGAGCTCGGCCAGATAGTCGACCGATGTTCCGCAATGGACGAAGAGCCGGGAATGCGATCCCGACTCCAGGGACTCCAGCAGCTTACCCATGGAATGGCGCCGCCGGCCTGCCGCTGGAGTCGGGATGAACCAGGGAGCGTGCCGGGCGAAACTTCCCCGTTGGGTCCAGCGGAATGTGATCGAGCAGTTGGACCTTGAACTCTACTCCAGGACCCAGCAGGGGCAGGACCGACCGTTCGACCCGGGAGACCTGATCCGAGACCCGCCCGTCAACTGGAATGACCCGCAAGACGATGCGGTCCCGGCGCTCTTGGAGTAACTGGTACTGCCGGATCCAGGTGTCGGCACCGGCGATCAAGCTCGTGAGTATCTGGTAGGGGTGTATCACCCTTCCGTCTGGGAGGGTGAACGAGTCAATGGCGCGTCCCTGAATGTCGCCAATGGTCGAAAACGGCTGGCCGCAGCCGCAGCGCTCGTCACCTCGGGTGACGATGTCGCCCAGCCGATAGCGAATGAACGGCATTGCAAAGGCGTTCAGGTTGGTAGCAACCACCTCGCCCTGCTCGCCCGGTCGTACCGGCTGGCCGTCGCGCAGGACCTCCAGAATTGCCCCGTCGTCACAGGTGTGGAACTGACCACTCACGCCACACTCCCAGCCCAGCAACGGGAACTCATGGCTGCCGTAGATCTGGCGCACGGGGACACCGAATCCCTGCTGGATCCGGCGTTGCATCACCGGTGTGAGCGTCTCGCCGCCGACAACCAGCAGCCGGGGGCGCACCGGCTGGCCTGCACTCGACGCGAGATAATCCGCCACCCGGCACAGCATCCCCGGCATGCCAGTGATTATGGCGGGGCGGAGTTCCCGGAGCCGGGCGGCGACGACCTCCGGTTCCTGCAGCCCGTCCAGCCGGAAAGACCGATTGATACCAAACGCCCGAAGAGTTCGGCCGATCAGTTTACGATCGTTGGGATCGTCCGGCCGAACTACACCAACCGAGACCTTGCAGTCCCCGATTCGCATGCCCAAGGACCGCAGCGCCCGAAGACGTAGCAGGTACTGGCGCTTGTCCTCCAACCAGGTGCGCCGAATGGTGAACGGCTCTCCGGTCGATCCGCTGGTTCGGACCGAAAGCAGGCGAGCGAGGTTCATGCCGGACGCCAGTATTTCATGGGCCGGCAGGCCCCGCAGGTCCTGCTTGGTGGTGATCGGGATCAGCTCGAGGTCGACCGCTCCGCGGATATGCCTGGGATGCAGACGATGCCGGTCGAAGAGCTTGCGGTAATAAGGCACCCGCTCGTACGCATGGACCAGAAGACTCCGTAGTCGCGCGTCTCGGTAGGTCTCCAGTTCTTCCCGGGAGGTCCCCGTGATCCTCATACGGTCTCCGTCAGGCTGGGGCCGGGGACACTGGCCGGCATCGGTTGAAACCGACTGTGAACCTCGTCGCGGACGCGGGGATCCCGTACACCTTTTGCTGCCTTGCGGAGCGTTCCCGCCCACTGGGCCAGGAAGGGGATCGGGTCCTTGGCTGACCAGACCGCGTCCACCCAGGGTCCGGTGTAGCTGCGAATGAACTCAGGCCAGCTCCAGTCGGAACCTCGCTCCTCGACGGCGGTATACAACAGGTCCGCGTGCAGGTGGGTCCACACTCCGTTCCAGCCATTGGGTGCCGCGCTGACGGTTTCGCGCAGCACGTGCTCCCGCCAGGCGAGCAGCGGATAGTTCACGCCGCAGCGGGTGGGAAGAGCGTTACTGAGCGGGCAGCGTCCATTGATCTCCATCAGCCGGAATCGGCCATCCCGCGGATCGAGCTTGTACTCCACGCACGCCAGGCCCCGCCACCCGATGCGCTGAAGCAGGGCAAGGGTGCGCTCACGAAGCTCGGGAACCTGGGCCGGCACGGCCGCACGCCCCACGCCGTAATGGCGCGGAGCCTTGCGCAGCTTTCTCGAAGCGAACTCGGCTGCGGGCTGTCCCCACCGGTCGATATATGCCGTGTAGCTGTAGACCCGACCGTCGGACCCGGGTACCAGATCGAGGACCTCGGCTGCCATGCTCGACTGCTCTACCCGATCTACCGCGGCGATGAGCTCCGCCCGGTCCTGTGCCACGATGAGCTTCTTGCCGAAGACCTCCCAGAATCGCGCGCTCTGGAGCGGCTTGACGATCAGGGGGAAGACGAGATCCAGTCGCGCGGCCGTCGGGCGTGAGGCTGGCCCGTACGAGTGCGGAACATCCACCCCCACCTCTCGGGCCAGCCGATGGGTGATGGCCTTGTCGAGCACACGGCGGGTGACCTCCTCCTCGGGAACGGTCACCCGATACCACCGGCCCAGGAAGTCCCGGTATTGGGCTAGGGCCGCGAGCGCGTAGTCGTTGGTCGGGATCAGCGCCCAATTTCTCCACTGCCCGCGCCGAGCCTCGAGCAGATCGATCAGACCGTCGGGGCGCTGGTTGAGGTAGTGCACCCGGTGAGCTTCGTGGGCATACCGGGAGTGCTGGGCGATGTCATGGTCGGTGGTCAGCACCACCGCCGTGCGAACCCCCTCGCGGGCCAGTCCCCGCAGCGCTCCGACTCCGTTGGCGTAACCGCCGATGACCACCGCGCCTGGATGACTCATGCGAGTGGCTCCACGACCCGGAACTTTGCCCGGGGGCCGGTGGGGAGCCGGTCCACGAACTCCACATCGGCGTCCAGAAAGGGCGCTACCTCGAAGCGTAACGCGCTCTGCACCTGAGCAGTCACGGCGGTACGGTCCGCGGCTGCTTCCAGAATGGCCCGGACCCTGACTCGCGTCTGATCCAGCTGCCTGACCTGGTAGCGCAGCACACCAGGGATGCGCTCGATGGCACAGGTGAGCGCATAGGGTGAGATCCGCTGTCCATCCCGCATGACGAGGATGTCCGCTTTCCTGCCGGTCACCACACCCATGAGCGGCATGGGGCAGCCGCAGGAACAGGTATCCGCCAGCAGGGTCCCCCGGTCACCGGTCCGGTAGCGGAGAAGCGGCATGGCGCGGTTCACCAGCAGAGTCGCCACCAGATCACCCTCGCTGCCGGTCGGAAGAGACTGGCCGGACTCGTCCACCGCCTCGAGATGCACCACGTCGGCGTTGAGATGCATCTTCCCCTGGGGACATTCCCAGGCGATCTCCTTGGTCTCTGAAGTGCCGTAGATGTCGTACACCGGCGCTCCATAGGCGCGCACCAGATTCTCGCGAGTGAGGCTCTGGAGCAGCTCGCCGCTGGTGAACACCGCGCGAACCGGAAGCCGCCGGCCTCGCTGCTGCAAGAGCCGGCCGGCATCGAGCAGCGCGGAAGGGAGCCCGTACACCACGTCGGGTGCGAATGCCTCGAGTGCGGCAGCCACTGACGCTGCCGGCTCGAGTACGCTGATCCTGGCCCAGCGCCCGCCCCAACCGATTACCGGCCGGATGGACTGCATTGCATCGAGGAGCGCCACTCGATCGGTCGGTCGCGCGCCGCACGCAGCCCGGGCCCGCAGCTTCACCAGGTACTTGAGGCGGGCCCAGGCCCGGGGCTCGTAGTAAACCCGGAATGGCTCGCCGGTAGAACCCGAGGAGGACGACGAGTACCAGTCCGGCCTCAGCTCTCCGAAGTCGAGCACTCGGGTGCCTGCCCGCCGCAACTCCAGCTTGGAGACAGGAGGAAGGGCCGCGAGGGCCCGGTATGGATCCAGCCACAGGATGGGATCGGCCCACTCGATCCCGGCGGATTGAAGCCGCCGGCCATAGAACGCGTTGTTGCGCGCCAGATGAAACAGCAAACGGCTCAGGCGAGCGCGGGCGATTGCCTGGATCGCCGCCGCATCTCGTTTGAGGACGCCGATGGTCGAGGCTGCATCCGCGGCGAGCCAAAAGCTCAGGGCGGCGTTCACAGGGCGCTCACGGTGGGCTCGGTGACCAGCTGTGGAACCGGCAGCTGATGCATGACACCCTCGTAGATGGAGAGGTAGCGCTTAACGACGTGGGACCACTCCAGAGTGGCCTCGGCCTTGGCGCGGTTCCGCACACTCATCTCGCTCCGCAGCTCGGGATCGTCGGCCAGGTACTGAATGGCCTGGGCAAGTGCCCCCGGGTTCCCTGGAGTCACCAGCAGACCGTTGACACCGTGCTCGATGAGCTCGGGAATGCCACCGACGTTGCTGCCGACCACCGGGAGACCCGAGGCCAAGGCTTCAGCGAAGACGTTGCCAAAGGCTTCTGCCGAGGACGGGAGGGTAAAGAGGTGGGCGTCGCGGTAGCGCTGTGCCACCGCGGCGCGATCGAGGGAGCCGCTGAACCGGATCTCGTGGGCAACGCCCAGCCGACTGGCGAGCTCCTGGAGTGTGCGCTCATCCGGCCCGCGGCCCACGATCTCCAGCTCGTATTTATCCCGCGGGAGCAGGGCGAACGCCCGGATCAGCTCGCCCAACCCCTTGCGCTCTACCAGTCGGGCCACGGCCAGGCAGCGGATTGGCTGGTTACCCGGGGCTTGCTCCGGCGGGTGGAACAGCCGCAGGTCTACCCCGTTGGGCACAACGCTGTATGACAGGCCGGGACAGGTCTGCGCGGTGAGCCGCCCCAGACTCTCACACACGGCCACCACGCGGTCGGCTCGATGCCAGATCCATCGCGTCAACGGCGCCAATACTCGGTGGGCACGCTGCATGGAGACGTTGTAGGGATCGTAGCCCGGCACGTCCGAGCCACGCAGCGAAACGACGACCGGTACTCCACGAACGCCGGCAAAGGGCAGCAGGGCGCCAGTGGGGAGGGAGAAGAACACATGAACCGCGTCGTAGTGGTGGGTCCGAAGCAGGCGCCGCACCAGCGGCAGTGCACTCAGCAGGTAACTGGCCGCACCCCACATCCCCGCTTCATGGATGCCGGTACGTCTGCTTCGTACCCGGTAGATCCGGAGCCTGCCCTCCTCCTGCAATTCATCCCGGCCGGATGCTCGGCGTTCACTCCCCCGGCCGGCCGAGGACGTCACCACGTCCACCGCCACACCCCGCTCCACCAGCCCTTGCGCCAGCGCAGCCGTAGCAACACCAGCACCGCCGCCCAGGGGTGGGTACTCGTAGTTCAGGACCAGGACGCGCATCTCGGACCGCTCCAGCGGGGAGAAGAGACGAGCCGTACCCTGCCCCTCCGCAGACGGCGGCGGGCTACAAATCGGCTGTATGAGGGATGCGAAGAAATGCGCGACGTGGGGGAGGCAAGAGGCACGCCATCCTCAGGTCACCGTGAGTCAGCAGTGCAGGTTTTGTCTCGCATGATTCAAGCGCTTGAGGCTGGTTCCTTTTCCGGCTCGAGCTCGCTTCGGAGAGGATGCATCAGCTTTGTGGTTCCCGAGCCCGCGCTGTAGCGGGTCGGCTACATGGAAGGAAATGATCCGCCGTCAAGTCCCGTCAGTCGACGCCGCATCGGCTCACATCTGAAACAGATAGCTCAACTTCAGGAAGAAGCCGTCCTCTGCGCGGCGAAGGGGCGAACGGCCCAGTTCACTAGGATCGGTGAGGGTGCTGCCATACCCGGCGAAGAGCACCGTACCTGGGTTGGGCTGGTAGGAGAAGAGAAAGTCCCCGCGGAACGACCGGTGGCCAAACCTGCTGGTGCGCACGTACGCGTTCGACTCGGAATCGAATATCAGAATCGGCGCACCGGTTCGGGTGTCATCCCGGAGGGCATCACGGCGCTCGGTGGTGTACTCACCCACCAACCGCAGGAAAATTGGCCGGGACAGCTGGTACTCCAGTTTGAGGCGAGGGCTCCGCCAGATGTTCACCGTGCTTCCATCGGTTCGACGGCCCACGTACTGGAGCCGATAAAGACCGTTGATCCTTAGCTTGTCAGTGGGGCGCCAGTCCAGGGTGAGATCGAGCCATTTGATGTTGGCGCTGGCCCATTCGAAGAAGTTCTCGTCCCGTCCCCAGAGGAACAGAAGGTTACCCGAAAAGTGGGAAAGCTCCGGGGTGGCAAGCGTGAGGACGTAGTCCAGGTTGGGGATGGTCGGCCGGCCGGTAAAGGGGACGGTATCGAGACCACCCTCCGCCGCCGGGAGCTCCAACGCGTAGTCCGCGTACAGGTCGGCCGGGTAGCCGAACGATTCAGTCAGAATGGACGCGCCGAACTGCCAACCACCCTTGAGACGGGTATTGGTGTTGAGGTGAAGCTTCTGGTCCTGAATTCCTTCGCCATTGACGAAGCGGTCGTATTCCCAGGTCCCGTCCAGCGCCACGTCTCCGGTGAAGCTCTCGATCAACCCACCTTCCTTGCCGTAGATAGTCAGGCTGTGATCGAAGTTGGCGTGCACGATCCCCCGTCGCTGGATGAAGCCGCTCCCGGCTCGGAAATCATCCGAGATCCCCGTGATGGTGTAGCGCGCTCCCAGGGTCCTCCCGTTGCGGGCCAGACGCGCCGCCCACAAAGGGGCGGTTTCCGTGATCCCGTGCTGGCGAGTCCGGCTCCCGGCCAGCTGAACTTGCCCGCTGTAGACGCCGCCGAACACCAGCCGAGCATCGGCCCCGGCCACCCGGTTGTAGTTGCTCCCGTCGATCCTATCCGTATACACCAGGCCCAGACGGGATTGGGCCCCGATGTCGCGCTGGACGCGGAGCACGTTGTAGACCGGGTTGTCCCGGCCGGTAAGCGAGCCGGCCTTGTCATCGACGGCAGTTAACACGGCGACATCGGTACCCAGAGCCTTTCCGGTGAGCTTTGCCGCTGCTACCGGCTGGATGATGCGCCGAGTGTAGATCAGGTTGTTCGGGGTGGAGAACTGCTCGATCCCATCGAGGAAGAAGGGCCGCTTTTCCTGAAAGAAGAGCTCGTTGCGGGGGTCGAACGCGAACTGCTGCACATCGGACTCGACCTGGGAGAAATCCGGGTTTGCCGTTCCATTGAGGGTCAGGTTATTGGTCACGCCCCAGCGCAGCGTGCCGCCCAGCTCGGGACCGCCGCCGGTGTAATCCCATCCGGATGCACCTGGTGTCCCCGTGGCTCTGGAGGTCAACGACGGCGTAAAGTCGAGCACTACCCCGCGGCGCAGGTCAGTCAGACCAACCAGCCGGCCCGATTGGGAGAGAAACGAGGCACTGGCACGTTTGGCTGGAGTCCAGGAATCCTCCCGTCCGGAATGCTGCACCAGGCGGACAACGTTGATGCCCCAGACTTGTTCCCTCCGAGGCTGAAATCGCAGACTCTTGAAGGGAATCCGCACCTCGACCTCATACCCATACTCAGTGAGCCGTCCCCTGGACTCGAACACGAAGTCGGGGCTGAGATCGGCCTTCTCTCGCTTTACCACCGCATTGTTGTAGCCGTTGCCGCTGATGGACCCGGTCTCGACCAGCGCACCATCCGACTGGACTCCCAGCGGGTTGACCGCAAACACGGTGGCCTGCCGGCTGTCATTGAAGGTGCTGAGCAGGATCTGCACGTGATCGTCGGCCGCAATGCGGTCGCGGTCGGCCAGAGTGGCGTGCACCGCGCCATGCGCCTCGAAGGCGCGGATGCCGAAGTGAATGGCCGTAGGGGAGTACCAGACCAGCACCTGGGTCGAGTCCGTGGCCGGTACCCCGTCGGTCGGGGAAAACTGGGAGAACCCGGTGAGGAGGGCAGTCTGTTCCCAGACCGCCTCGTCCAGCTTGCCGTCCACGGACGACACCGCCTCCAGCCGTGGGATGGGCACTTCGAGCTGCCCCGCCCGGCCGACGTAGGCAGCGGGCGGATCATTGGTATGGACGGAGAAGCCCAGGAGAAAGGGGAGCAGCATGGCCATTAATCGATACGACGGCCTGGGGTACCCGGTTTCGGAAGTTCGCCGCTCTCCTGGACCATAGCCGCAAAAACGACCGTGCCCAGCAAACCGAACCCGCCCGCCAGGAGGAACGGCAGGGAGTAATGGGAGCGCCAGAGTAAACCTCCTACCATGGCTGCGGGAGCGATGCTGAGGCTTCTCACCAGATAATACAGGCCGATCGCGCGGGCGCGCAGGTCTGGTCGGGCGAAATCGACGATCAGGGCTTTGCGAGCCGGTTCGCCGATCTCCCGAAGGCCTCCGATCACGAAGGCTCCGAGCAGCGCGGTGAAGCTCTTGGCTGCAATCACTGCCAGCGGAAACAGGGCGAAGGCGAGGAAGGTCGCGATGACCAGAGGCTTCCGTCCGATCCGGTCGGCGAGTCTCGCCGCGGGCAGATAACCCAGGATCGAGACCGTCATCTGAACCCCCACCAGAACCCCGTACTGCGGTGCTCCAATGCCGACGATGTCGAGCGCGTAGATAACCAGGAAGACATCCACCAGTGCCTCACAGGTTCGCACGAGAATGTCCGAGAACAGCAGGCGGCGGAGCGCCGTGGGAAGGGATCGCCACACCCCCGCCACTGTGATGCTCCCGGTTCCACCGGCGACATTCAGGCGGATTCGGGATACCACTACCAGGGTTGCCAGAGCAAGCACGATGGTGATAGCCAGGCCCAGCCGTACGCCTTCACGCACGCCATGGGCTGCAATCAGCAAACCACCCAGAACCGGCGCGACCACGATGGGGATTCGTCGGAGGATCGACTGCACCGAAAATCCCATCGCCCGCCGGGCCGGCGGGAGTGCGTCGCCGATGACCGCAAAGACGGTCGGACTTGCCATGCTCGACCAGGCCATTGCAAGCACGATCCCGAGAAAGATCTGGGGCCACGAATTACTCAGGGCCAACAGAGCGTAGCCCGCGAGAGCGATCACGACGAAGAAGCTCAGCGCGGCGCGCCGGCCGAATCGATCGGAAACCCAGCCGCCGGGATACTGGGCGAGGCCATCGAACAAGTCCCGGGTGCTGCCATAGGCGCCGATCACCAGCAGCGGCGCCCCGCTGACTTCGAGATACTTGGGGAGAAAACGCTTCCACAGCTCCTCGCCCAAGGACATGAGAAGCCCCGCTGCGGCAACTGCTCCAGTGTTGCGATTGAGGGCCAGCCAGGACAGCGGCCGGCGAATCATCGATACCGAAGGATTCGCGCGCATCGCTTATATATTCCGAGCAGGCCCGTCGAACGGATGGGAACCCCCGAGTGTAGGAGTTGCAATGCTGAAGCGCGTCCTTGTTGCAGTGATATTTGCGTCGCTGATCCTGAGCTCCGCGGCCCTGGGCCAGGGGCGGCCGGTCCATGCCAAAGAACCGGCATCGGATGGGCGGCCGCTGAGCGCTTGGATTGCCGACCTCAAGGCGCCGGCGCCGCAGACCCGGAACGCCGCTGCTTATGAGATTGCCGGCATGGGCCCGGATGCGGCCGCCGCCGTGCCCGCTCTGATCGAGGCGCTGGACGACCCGGTGGCCGCGGTGCGTTTCCCCGTGACCATTGCGCTACTGGAAATCGGTCCCGCCGCCAAGGCAGCCGTGCCTCGCCTGCGGCAAATGATGGACGAGGAGATCAACGACGAGATCGCTGCCGCCGCCCGCAGGGCGCTGAAGCGCATCGACCCCGGCGCCCTCCCGCGACCAGGATCCCAGTAGCGACGACCCCTAGGGGATCAGAAGCACTTTCCCCATGGTTTCCCGGCTTTCCAGGGCACGATGCGCCGCTGCGGCATCGGCCAGCTGAAAAATCCGGTCTATCCGCACGCTGATTGACCGGTTCCGCACCCAGTCGAACAGGTCCTTTGCTCGAGCGAGCAGCTCCTCCCGTGTGGCCACGTAGTGGGCCAGGGTGGGCCGGGTAAGAAAGAGGGACCCTTTGCTGTTGAGGACCTGAGGATCTACGGGCGGTACCGGTCCGCTCGACTGGCCGAACAGCACCAGCATTCCTCGAGCCGAAAGGCTGTTGAGGCTTCCCTCGAAGGTGGTTTTTCCCACCGAGTCGTACACCACGCTCACACCACGACCGCCGGTTATCCGACGCACCTCGGCGACGAAATCCTGCTTGCTATACAGCACGACCTCCTCAGCTCCGGCCTGGAGCGCCAGTGCGGCCTTTTCCTCGGTGGATACCGTGCCGATGACTCGGGCGCCGTGGGTCCGCGCAATTTGACAGAGCAGAAGTCCCACCCCGCCGGCAGCCGCATGGACCAGACACCAAGTACCCTGCGACAACCGGTAGGTGGACGTGGTGAGATAGTGGGCGGTAAGGCCCTGGAGCATCAATGCGGCGCCGGTCCTGGCGTCGATGGGTTCGGGCAGGACAACGAGCCGCTCGGCAGGAGCCCAGGCGAGCTCGGCGTATGAACCCATGAGGTTGACCGAGGCTACGCGATCAGCCGGTTTTACCGCACTCACCCCCGGGCCAACCTCCAGTACCCGGCCTGCTCCTTCGGTCCCGGGCGTAAAAGGAAGTGGCGAGGGATAGAGTCCCTTCCGTTGGTAGATCTCGATGAAGTTCACGCCGGCTGCCTCGACCTTAACGAGCGCTTCACCGGGCCCGGGCCGCGGATCGGCTACCTCGACCAGTCGAAGCACGTCGGGCCCGCCCACCTGCTGGACCTGGATGGCTTTCATGAGCGCGGGGAGGCTCGCATGAGTCTGCTCACCGTTGGCACCAGTGCCCACAGGAGGACGCCGGCAGTAACACAGGAGATCACGAAGATCAAAAAGAAGTCGGCCTGGCCTCCCAGAATTCGGAAGTACTGCCCCTGTTCAATCTTCTCGACCATGCCCGCCAGATGGCCCCCGATCAGGTTGGCCACGAAGTTGGCGGTGAACCAGATGCCCATGAGCATCGAGGCCAGCCGTACTGGAGCAGCCTGACCCACAAAGGAGAATCCCGCCGGGAGGAAACAGAGCTCACCCAGGCTGTATACGAAGTAGAACCCGATCAGATATAGTGGAGTAACCCGATCGCCGCTGTCGCTCGCCGCCGCTCCGACCACCATCACCACGTAAGCCAGGCCGAGGAGGGTCAGGCCCATGGCCATCTTAGCCTGGGTACTCGGTCCCCGTTCGCCCAGCCGTTGCCAGAGGCCGGCCATCAACGGCGCCAGTAGCAGAATGAAGAGCGGGTTGACCGCCTGAAACCACGCGGCTGGGATCTCGCCACCGGGGAAGACACGCGCCAGCCATCCCTCGACTGAACGGTCGGTGCGCTGTGCTGCAAAGACGTTGAGCGACGAGCCGACCTGCTCGAACGCCAACCAGAAGAAGACCACGAAAATGGTGATGAGCAGCAGTGCTCCGATCCGCTTCCTCTCCCCGGAGCTGAGGCGGAGGTTCACGGCCTTGCGCTGCGGGGTAGCTGCTGCTGCAGGTGGGAGTCCAATGCCGTTGAGCCGGTCGTCTCGGGTCCAGAGAAAGAAGAGAAGCCCCAGGAGCATGCCGAAGCCTGCCATGGCAAACCCGTAGGACCAGCCATAATCCGGGTGTGCGGCGAACCAGGCACATACCAGGGGCCCGAAGAGCGCACCGAGGTTGATACCCATGTAGTACAGCGTGAAGCCGGCGTCGCGGCGGGTGTCGGCAGGAGGATACAGCTGCCCAACCATGGTATATACGTTGGGCTTGAAGAATCCGGTTCCGACGATGATCAATCCCAAACCGAGATAGAACGCCCAGGCCGGACCGACAGCTAGAACAAAATGTCCCAGCGAAATGATGCTCCCACCGATGACGAGTGATCGGTTGGTGCCCAGAAAGCGGTCGGCCAACCAACCCCCGGCAACCGGCGTCAGGTAGGACAGCCCGTTGTACCATCCGTACAGTTCGCTGGCTCGTTCCCGGCTCCAGCCCAACCCTCCCGTGGTGGTGTCGATCAGGTACAGAATGAGCAGAGCGCGCATCCCGTAATACGCGAATCGCTCCCAGAGCTCCGTCACGAACAGGACGACGAGCCCCGGCGGCTGCCGGCCTATCTGGGGACCTCTGCTTGAACGAGGGAGTGGAGCAGTGAGCGCGCGGCCGGCACACCGTCGATCCGGAACCGGGCATGCGTGGCCCCGGGTCCTACTTTGACCGTTATTGCGTCGGGCGGTACCGCGGCAAACAAGTCCTCATCCGTCCGGTCATCGCCCATGGCCAGCAGGGTGGTGGACGCCAGCCGCTCCGGTGGAAGCGGAGGGACGATCCTTCCCTTGTTGATGCCGTAGGGACGGATCTCCACAATCTTGTGGCCTGCGAGGATCTCGACCGGCTGGTTGCTCAACAGTTGCGTGAGGTGGAGCCGCAGCTCGTTGGCCCGCCGGGCACCGACTTCCCGATCGGCCATGCGGTAGTGCCAGGCCAGAGCAACAGACTTCACCTCGATCAGTGATCCCGGCGTGCGCGCGGTGATGTCCCGCAGAATGGTGAGAGCCGGCTCTCTCCAGCCCGCGCCGGTGTCACCGGCAGAGATCCACTCGGACCCGTTCAGCCGCGACCAGAACCCGTGCTCGGCATGGAGCGCGATGGGCAGACTCCCCAACCATTGCTCCAGCGTCTCACGGGCCCGGCCGCTTACCACGTGCAGCTCGGTACGAGGCCGGCTCGCGAGCGCACTGAGCAGCTCCAGCAGAGTAGGATCGGGGCGCGCCAGCTCGGGGGTGGCCGTATACGGCACCAAGGTGCCGTCATAGTCGAGCAAGGCGAGGAGCTCCTCGCGATCCCGCAGCTGGATCAGCAATTCCTCTTTGGCGGCCTCCAGCCCGGCCAGCGCCTGCCGGGATTCCGGCTTCCGCCTCGTGCAGGTCGCGAGCTGCTCCAAAAACGTCGCCGTCCACCGATGCACATCGTACGTCTGGACTCGTGCTCGAAGCGGGGCGAGACGACTTCGGCGCTCCTCCTCGCCCATGCTGAGGGCCCGGTAGTAGCTCTCTGCGGTCGCCTCCACGTCGTAGGGGTTCACCTGGATCGCTTCCGGCAGCTCCCAGGAAGCCCCAGCGAACTCGCTCAGCACCAACACCCCATCGCCGTCCGTGCGAGAGGCGACGAACTCCTTGGCAACCAGATTCATGCCGTCGCGCAGCGGGGTCACGACCATGACGTCGGCGGCCCGGTATAACGCTACCAGCTCCCGCTCCGAAAGCCCGCGATAGATGTAGTGCACCGGGACCCACCGCGGCGTGCCGAACACGCCGTTGATACGACCGACCATCTGATCGACCGTGGAGCGGAACTCCTGATACGCCTCGACGTTGGTTCGTGACGGGACGGCTATCTGCACCAGCCGAATTCGCTCCCGGAGCTCCGGATGCGCCTCCAACAATCGCTCGTAGGCGAGCAGCCGGCGGGGAATGCCCTTGGTATAGTCCAGGCGGTCCACGCCCACGAGCAGCCGGAGTCTGCCGTCCTCCTTGAGGGAACGGACCTCGGCTTCCAGGCCGGGCTCTTCCGCCATGGCGCCGAATGACTCGGCGTCGATCCCCATGGGGAACACACCCAACCGGACCTCCCGGTCGGCCAGCTGCACCCGGTCGATCTCGACGGTAAGCCCCAGGATTTGCGTGAGCGAAGCCGCGAAGTGTCTCAGATACGCCGGCGTGTGGAATCCAACCAAGTCCGCGCCGAGAAGCCCCCGCAGCAGGCGATCGCGCTCCGGCAGCGTGCGGAAGAGCTCTTCGGATGGAAACGGGATGTGAAGGAAGAAACCGATGCGAGCATCGGGCAGCCGTCTGCGGAGGAGCTCAGGAAGAAGCAGTAGCTGGTAATCATGCACCCAAACGAGGTCACCGGGCAGATAATGACGCGCCACCAGCTCGGCGAACTGCTCGTTGACCTCCGCGTACGGCTCCCAATCGCGTACATGGAGCGGAACCTGGTCCAGCAGGTAGTGAAAGAGCGGCCAGAGAACCCCGTTGGAGAATCCTTCGTAGTAGCGCGCCACCTGCCCTGCGGTGAGAGGTAGGCTCACCAATCTCATGGCGGCGAGCTGTTCGGTTAATGCGGCGCGCTGTTCAGTCGAAAGCTCTTCTTCGGTGGCCCCGGACCAGCCGATCCAGAGACCACCGGACTGTTCGTGTGGTCTCAAGAGACCGGTAGCAAGGCCTCCTGAGCTCTTCTGGACTTCGACCCCGGTTGCGGTTGGGGTGACGGTGACCGGGAGCCTGTTTGCGACAATCAGAACACGGGGCATGGGTCTAAGGTCTAGAGTCGAGGGTCTAGAGTCAAAGTGCCCGCATAGGTGCGAGATCACTAGACCCCAGACCCTAGACCTTAGACCCTTGACTCCTAACTAACGCGGCCAGACCTGGTTACTCCGGTCCAGATCGGGGAACTCTTTCTCAGGATCGAGCTCGATGCTCTTCACCGCAGGCTCGCGAGCCACTCGCACGGTGTGCCGGTCTCCGCCCTCGAGCCAGACATCGACGGGCTCGGTGAGGTCCTCCACGCGGCCGTCGATCCGGGTCACTGCCAGACGTACCGGCATGGGCACTTTCCCCTCGTTGGCGATGACGATCTCTAACGAGTCCCGGCCCTGGATCACCGTGTCGATGGCTTGATCCAGCTTCCAGGTCTCATAGAACCAGCTCCGCCAGAACCAGGAGAGATCGCGTCCCGAGACGTCCTCGAAGGTGTTGAACAGGTCGTAAGGTGAGGGGTGCTTGTAGGCCCAGCGTCGGATGTACTCCTGATAGGCACGGCTGAACACGTCCGGGCCGAGCACCGCGCGGAGAGCCACCAGAATCGTGGCCGGCTTATAGTAGCTCGCAATGCCATAAGAGGAGTAACTGGGATACCGGTCGCCGTGTCGCATCAGCTCCGCTTCATTACCCATCTCGGCATAGTCGAGATAGTTCTTCCGATTCCGAGCCTCGTCATCGAATCCCTTGAAGCGATCCGCCATGGCCTGCGACTGGCCAAACTGAGTGAGCCCCTCGTCCATCCAGGCATACCGCTTCTCATCCGAGCCCACGATCATGGGGAACCACATATGGCCGATCTCATGAGAGGTCACCTCGTATAGCCCCAAGGTGTCCCACTGCCCCCCAATACACGTCATCATCGGGTATTCCATACCGCCACACGACGTAGGCCCGTCCACTGCAGTCATGTGAGGGTAGGGATAGGGAGAGAGAAAGCGAGAGAAAAACTCGATCGAGTGACGGCTGTACCCGGCGCTCTCCTGCCAATGATTCATTCGCTGCTCGGGACGATAGAAAGCATGTATGGCAGCGGTGTCCGGCCGGTTGTCGCCAGTCGCATCTCCCACCACGGCATGGGTGGCATCCCACAGGTACTTGGCGGAGGCCGCCCAGGACACATCGCGCACATTCTCCGCCCGGAAGCGCCAGGTCAGCTTGCCGTTGTTGCCCCGGGTAGTAGAGGTCCCGGGCAGGCGGTCAGCCTCGGTCACCACGTGAATGACCTTACTGGACCGCGAGGCGGAGTCGAGCCGGGCTCTGGTCTGCGGCGAAAGCACCTCCTCCGGGTTTTGAAGCCGCCCGGTCGCATTGACTAACCACCCGGCCGGCACCGTGAGAGCGACGTCGTAGTTCCCATAGCCCATGTAGAACTCGGCGTTCCCCAGGTACTGGTCGGTATGCCAGCCGTTCACATCATCGTATACCGCCATCTGCGGGTACCAGTAGCTGATGTGGAACGCCTCCCCGTCCTGCCCACCTCTTGGGGCACCGTCGGGGGGAATCCGGAGCCTCCAAGAGAAGTCGAATGTGGCCGAACCTCCCGGGGGCAATGGACGGGGCAGCCGCAGGTGCAGGATGGTTCCGCTTACTTCGTAGCCGGGGCCCTCACCCTGGCCCTCCTTTAGCTCCTGGCCTTGCACGGCCACCCGGCCCAGGTCTACGCCCTCCACAGCCCAGGGCACGTCGGTGTTATGCCGCGCGTCGGGGTCGAAGAGGTTGTGGAGAAGCTGAACGTAGACCTCGTTGAGCGTGTTGGGGGAACGGTTGTGATAGGTCACCCTGCCCTTGGCCGTCAACCGCTTCGATACCGGGTTGAGCTCGGCTTCGAGCCGGTAGTCCGCCCACTGCTGCCAGTAGCGAGGACCGGGTGCTCCGGTGCGAGTGCGAGTGCCGTGAGCAATCGCGCGATCGTAGACCGCCGAACGGGGGAGCTCCACGGCTGCCCGGCGGGAGGCAGTGCCCGCGGTGCCGGGTGAAGCTGTGGTGGCCGGCGCAGTGCGGGCACTGCTGCAACCGACGAGGGTGGCGGCCAGGAAGACGGCCAGACGCATAGCAAGGCAAGTTCGACTTTGATACATCAGGTACTCCATTTAGGTGAGTCGGGCTCCGGGCGGCAGTGAGGATCGTCAACCTCGCGGCTTGGGTCAATCTCCAGAGCCCGGTTTCTTCTCCCAGAGCACGTTCACGATGACCCAGCGACCATCCACCTTGGATAGATGCATGTAATCAATCCAATCAGCCATGGTGGCTCTAGCGCTGGCGGCATTTCCGAAGATGTCGAGGATGGTCACGTCTTTCTGCTGCCGATCTCTGGGAGTGCTCTTCCCGTATCCATGCCGGGTGCCGTTGACCAAGGCCGAGGCACCCATGTTCTGCAGCACGCTCTTCCCGGTTGTAGTGTCGTTGACCACGATGCGCTTGACCAGCTCCGGATGAAGCGCGCGGCCCATGCGGTTGGCGTTCCCCTGGTACCAACCCTCCACATAATCCAGCGCAGTAGCGCGAATCGCGGCGCTGTCGGCCGGCGATTGGGCCACCCCCGGACTGCTGATCAATAACACGAAGCACCAGAGAAGGAGTTTCATACGGAATTCCTGGGAAAGGGAGGGGCGCAAGGAAGGCCACTAATGTACGCCGTACGGCCGGCTCACGGGCACCGTTTCAGTCGCACATCCACCTCAATGAAAACGATTCGCGCCGGATGCTCCAGCCACGCAGGCCGACCGCGACGAAACCTGCGGCATAGACATCAGATACTCGACCGGAGCACCAGGGCCCCGGACCTGAGCATTCTTTGCAGGAGTATCTATGTCCCAGGGATGGCTTCGCCGGCTCACGTCTTGCGGTGTCGGATTGGCGTTCGCTGTTGGCCTGCTGGCCGCAGGCTTCTTCAACCTGCCATACCAGACGGAAGCGCAACAGCCGTCGTACCGTACCGGGGTATCGGCGGATGCACCAACTGTCCCGCCGGCTGTTGCCTCGCTCCAGAATCTGAGTGAGGCATTCGCCTCGGTCGCCGAGCAGGTGAAACCCAGCGTGGTCTACATCAAGTCCGGCCGAAGGCCGACCACCCGCGAGCAGCCCAGAATGCAGGTCCCTCCCGGGTTCGAGCGCTTCTTTCGGGACTTCCCACCTTTCCAGCAGGAACCCCGGTTCCAGGAGGGTCAGGGATCAGGGTTCATCGTATCGAAGGACGGCTACATCCTGACCAACAACCATGTGGTAGATGGATCAGACCAGGTCACCGTCCGGCTGCTGGACCGGCGTGAGTTCAAGGCCAAGATCGTTGGCACCGACCCGAACACCGACCTGGCGGTACTGAAGATCGACGCCAAGAACCTGGTTCCCGCACCATTGGGCAGCAGCAGCGCGGCTCGAGTCGGCGAGTGGGTCCTCGCCGTGGGGAACCCGCTGGGAGACAATCTCACCTTTACCGTGACCTCTGGTATCATCAGCGCCAAAGGCCGTAGCCTGGCTCTTCCAGGCCAGTCCGAGCGCAGTATTCAGGACTTCATTCAGACGGATGCCGCCATCAATCCGGGTAATTCCGGCGGCCCACTAGTGAGCGTTCGGGGACAGGTGATCGGGGTTAACTCGGCCATCGCCAGCCAGACCGGATTCTACTCGGGATATGGATTTGCGATCCCCATCGACCTGGCCCGCAACGTCATGGATCAACTCATCAACAGTGGCCGGGTACACCGCGCGGCGCTGGGAGTGACGGTGCAGAACGCCACTGCCAATGATGCCGCATACGTTGGCCTGCCCGACATCAGGGGCGTCCTGGTCCAGGACTTTACCGAGGGGTCGCCCGCCCGGGGAGCCGGGATAGAGGCCGGCGATATCATCGTGTCGGTGGACGGCAAACCAGTGGAGTACGTGGGGCAGCTCCAACAGCAGGTTGGGTTCCGCAAGCCCGGTGAGAAGGTCAAGGTAGAAGTGGCCCGCAAGGGTGGCGTGCGTAAGACGTACGAGGTTCGACTCCAGGAGGTAGCTTCCCCACGCGAATTGGCCCGTGGTCTGGAAGACGGCAATCGTAGCGATGATTCTGCTTCCAATGCAACGTCCATCGACCTTCTCGGCCTCACCGTGCAGCCGGTGGATCAGGAAACGGTGCGCCAGCTCGAGTTGGATGCGGACCACCGCGGCCTGTTGGTTACCGGAGTTACCCCGGGTGGACCGGCATATGGCGAGGTCGCCGAACCCGAGCGGGGCGGCCCCGACATTATTCTCGAACTGGAGGGCAAGGCCGTCAAAACACCATCCGACCTCCGAGACGCTCTCAAGAGCTACAAGGCCGGCGATATCGTAAGCCTCAGGATCTACAACACCCAGGCCAAGGCTCGGCGGATCGAAAGGATCCGGCTGGGCAGCGAGTAGAAAACGGTATCCAACCGTGAAGCGCCCGGTGATGAGCCGGGCGTTTCTTTATGGGTAAATCACCTCCCGTCCTCTACGTTAAGTTGGTATTGAACGAATTAACTTTCCCGCCCGCGTTTCGTCTGCGGAATGGGCGGCCTTTGGGACGTAACCAGGAGCGACTTTGGACGAAAGAACGGCGCACTTCATCGAGACCATGGGCTTGGCGCTGGAGTCCGACGGGCTCCCGCGCATTGCGGGCCGGATCTTTGGGCTGCTGCTGGTAAGTGAGGATCCGCGCTCGCTCGATGATCTCGCCGCTGAGCTCCGGGTGAGCAAAGGCAGCGTGAGCACCAACGCTCGCTTGCTCGAGCAGCGGGGAGTGCTGGAGCAGATCAGCCGGCCGGCGGACCGGCGGGATTACTACCAGGTTCCTCCAGATCTGTTCAGCCATACGATGGCCCAGCGACTCGCCCGCTGGCAGCGTTTCCATGAAGCCATTGGGTCCGCCCGCCTCAGCCTTCCCATCCAAAGCTCGCAGGTCCTGGATCGCCTGGAAGAGTACCAGGAGGCATACATCTACATGTCTCGGGTGATCAAAGACGCCCTGGCCCGGTGGGAGGCTATCCGGGAATCCCGGATGAGCAAAGTAGGGGCTTCGGGTTAATGCTGCGGCATAACTTCCTGCTGGGCTGCCTGGTGCTGGGCAGCGGCGCATGTGTCGGAACCCCGTCGGTCGATGGCGTGGCCGGCGTGGCGCCCTCACCGGCCGTCGCGTGGTCCCCCCCGGCCCGGCAAGAGGCCCGCGATTCGATCCGCCACCACCCGCCCATTCCTCCCGACTTGGAGCAGCGGATCCGGAAGCTGAGCCTGGAAGAAGTGGTGGACCTCGGGCTGCGGAACAACCCCCAGACCAGATTGTCGTGGGCCAACGCCCGCGCAGCGGCCGCCGCATATGGCTCGGACCGCGGCGCCTACTTTCCCACCGTTGACGGAGAGGTGACCGGAACCCGGCTCAAGACTGTCGCGTCGCAGGGGCGTAGCGCGGTCACTCAGTCGGTGCTGAGCCCGAGTCTGAGTCTCACCTACCTCCTGTTTGACTTTGGGGGACGCTCCGGCACCGTCGGTGCCGCGCGTAACGCACTGGTGGCGGCCAACTACACTCACAATGCCACCCTGCAGAACGTGGTGCTGCAGATCCAGACGGCGTACTTCCAGTACATCGCGACGCGAGCCCTGCTCCAGGCCCAGCGCACGACTGCACGTGAAGCGCAGTCCAACCTTCAAGCTGCTGAAGAGCGCCGGCGGGTCGGCGTTGCCACTATAGCTGATGTGCTGCAAGCCAGGACGGCATCGTCGCAGGCGGAGCTGGCAGCGGAAACCATCGAGGGCGATCTCCAGACCTCACGGGGGGCGCTCGCGTTGGCTCTGGGACTTCCCGCCAACCTGCCGTACGACATCGATTCAATGGCCGGGCAGGTACCGGTGGCAGTCCTGGCGGACAGCGTGGACGTCCTTATTGCAAAGGCACTGGAAGTGCGGCCTGACCTGGCCGCTGCCAGAGCCGAGTTCCTCGCATCCCGCTCTCAGGTCTCGGTCGCCCGGTCCAGCCGACTTCCTTCACTCCTTCTCGATGGAACCGGGGGGCGCACGTACACGACTACTCTGCCTCAGGGCGGGAACAACTACTCTGTCACGCTTGGGCTTCGAATCCCGATCTTTGCGGGGTTCTCGCGGCTCTACGACCAGCGGGAAGCCGTGGCGCTGGCCGATGCGGCTCAGGCCCGGGCCGACGCGCTCGGCCAACAGGTCGTCTTCCAGGTCTTCAGCTCCTACTATGCGCTGCAGACTGCGGCCCGCCGCGTCTCTACTACGGATGACCTGATCGCGAGCGCTGAGCAATCCAACGAGGTGGCACTGGCCCGGTATCGTGCCGGTGTCGGCTCGGTGCTGGACCTTCTCTCGGCCCAGACAGCCCTGGCCGATGCCCGGGCTCAGCAGGTGCTGGCCCGGCTCGAGTGGAACACCTCACTCGCCCAGCTCGCCCACGATTCCGGAGTTCTCGATACTCGAGGCGGCAGCTCGCTTCGCCTCGAGCCGATCTCCACTCAGACGAACCCATGATGACGTTCCTACCGGACCCGCGACGGGTCAGCCGCCCCGGGCTCGCGTTGCTCCTGCTGGTAGCCTGCTCGGAGACGGACCCGCCACCGCCGGCCCCGGTCCCGGTCACGGTCGCCACTGTCGAGCGTCGCCCGGTGCCTTTCGAGCTGGCGGCAACCGGCACGGTCGAGCCACTTCAGACCGTAGCAGTGCAGGCGCAGGTAGGAGGCGTACTCCGCCGAGTCGCCTTCCGGGAGGGAGACGAGGTGAAGAAGGGGCAGGTGCTCTTCCAGTTGGATGATCGCCCCTACCGAGCAGCGCTCGATCAGGCGCTGGCGGCGCTGAATCGGGCCAAGGCTCAAGCCGGCAACGCGGCTCAGGAGGCAGGTCGCTACGAGGCGCTCGCGGAGAAGCAGTACGTCACGGTCCAGCAGTACGAGGAGGCGCGGACCAATGCGGCGGCCACTCAGGCCACTCTGGCCGGGAGCCAGGCCGAGGTGGACCAGGCCCGGCTCAACCTTCAGTACGCCACGATCAGGGCACCGATCACCGGCCGCACCGGGAGCCTTCTCGTACGGGAGGGAAATCTGGTGCGGGCCAACGCCGCCCAGCCGCTGGTGACCATCAATCAGCTACGACCCATCCTGGTTCGCTTTGCAGTCCCTGCGCCCAACCTCCCGCTGGTACAGGAGCACCTGGGCAAGAACGTCGTCGTTCGGGTGGCGCCGACCGGTGGCGGCGGGGCGCCGAGCGAGGGTACGCTCAGCTTCATCGACAACGCGGTCGATACCGCGACCGGCACCATCCTGCTCAAGGGGCGCTTTCCCAACGACGACGGCTCGCTGTGGCCCGGTGCCTTTGTGAATGTCAGGCTTCAGCTCTATGTCGAGCCCAACGCCCTGGTGATTCCTGCCGCCGCGGTGGTAAATGGTCAGCAGGGGAACTTCGTCTTCGTGGTACAGACCGATAGCTCCGCGGCCACTCGGGCGGTGACGGTGAACCGTACTGCGGGCGATTTCGCCGTGGTGACTGGAGACGTCCAGGCAGGAGACCGGGTGGTGGTCGACGGCCAGCTCCGGCTGCGCCAGGGCTCGAA
>JAICPP010000118.1 GCA_025929805.1 Gemmatimonadales bacterium
CGACGCGGTGTCCGGCGCCGCGTCGTGTAGTCACGTCAATGCGCCATCAATTGTCGGCGGAGCTTGGTCATCCGACGCCGCACCGACCCGTCCAGCACCCGCTCCCCTACCCGCACGATGGTCCCGCCGAGTATCTCCGGGTCCACGTTGAACGCGGGGATCACCTGCTTGCCCAGTTGACGGCTCAACGAATCCTGGATGGACCGTCTCAGCTTCTCATCCGGATCCCGCGCCAGGGTGATGCCGGCCCGCACCCGGTCGAGCTTCAGGTCCAGAAGCTTCATGTACTCGGTGGCGATCTCTCGGAGCAGCTGCTGGCGACCCCGTTTGACCACTGCCTGGAGGAACAGCACGAACTCGCGCGGGACGTCCCGCAGCGCTGCCCCCAGCAGCCGGGCCTTTTCGGCCTTGGGCACCCGGGGCGACATCAAGACCGCCTGCACCCGCGGGGTCTGCTCCACAGCGGCGGCGACGGCATCGAGCAGCTCGGCGTAGCGCTCCACGTTCCCGCTGCGCTCGCCGAGCTGAAACACCGCCTCAGCGTAATTTCGGGCGATCGTCTCGGTTCTCAATGCCGGGTATCCACCGCCGCGAGGTATTCCTGCACGATCTTGCGGTCGGTGTCGGAATCGAGCCGCTCACCGATCAGCTTGGATGCCGCGGCCAGAGAGAGGTCTACTGCCTCGCGCCGCAGCTCGACCACGGCCCGATCTCGTTCGGCGCCAATGTCGCGTCGGGCCCGTTCCAGCAGCTCTTCCTGCTCTTGCCGGGTCTTCTCCATTGCGAGCGCGCGCTCCTTGTCTGCCGCCTCACGCGCCTCCGCCAACACCGCATGGGCGGAGGCCCTGGCGTCGGCCACGAGCTTCTGATGCTGCGCCAACAACGCGGCCGCCTCCGCCCGGTTCCGCTCCGCCTCGGCCAGCTGCTCCTCCAGGGCTCGCTCCCGCGCCTCGACCGCGCCCAGCAAGGCGGGCCAGGCGAACTTCCGCAGAACGAGGAGCAAGACCAGAAACACGAGTACGGTCCAGAACATCAGGCCGAACTCGACCGTGAGCGGACCGCGCGCGGGGGCGGCGTGTTCCTGAGTGAGCGCGAGAGCGAGCGATAGCATGGTAACTCCAGTCCAGGGTCCGGGGTTTAGGGCCTAGGATCCAGGTTCTCGTTTTCACCTTAGACCCTAGACCTTAGACCCTTGACCCGTCAAAACGTGATCTTGCTCTGAATGAGAAACCCGATAACCGCCACGAACAGCGCGACGCCTTCGATGAGCGCGGCGGCGATGATCATAGCGGTCTGAATACGGGCCGTTGCGTCTGGCTGCCGGGCAATGCCCTCGGTGGCGGAGCCACCGATGCGGCCGATGCCCACGCCGGCACCGAGCACCGCAAGGCCGGCGGCGAGACCGGCGCCGATCAGACCAAGGCCTCTCCCGGTAGCGCCGGTGGCAGCTGCGGCTTCCTGGAGGAGAGCGAGCATGTACAGCATGGTTCACTCCATCTTGAGCGGGAGACCGAATTCACCTCTGCGCTCGCCGGAGCAGCGGCCGACTCTCCCGAAACGGCCTCGCTCTGGCAACCCGCCATCGTTCCGGCTCCATGCTGGAACAGCGGGCTTCGTCCGCCACCCGGCGGAGTACCTGATCGAACCGGCGCGAACGCTCGCCGGCCGATATCCTGCTTCTTCCTACCCACTCCCTTGACCGACTGTCCCGCCCGACCGCCGAGCCGCCTGTTAATGCTCCGCCCGCATGAGTCCGATGAACACCGCAGTCAGCAGGGTGAACACGAACGCCTGCAGGAAGGCCACGAACACCTCGAGCAGCATGACCCCCGTGGCCAGGAGCGAGGCTCCTATTCCCACCAGGTAGCTCTGAAACAGAAAGGTGAGTCCGAGCAGCGCGAGCACCAGCACGTGCCCCGAGGTCATGTTGGCGAAGAGTCGGACCGCGAGCGCAAACGGCTTGGCCAGCTTGCCAATGATCTCGATCGGCGTCATTACCACCAGCAAGAGCACCTTCAGCGCCGAACCACCCACTCCACCGGGCAGGCCCGGCGGAAGGTAGAAGATGGTCTTCATGTAGCCCTTGAATCCGAGCGAGCGCATTCCGGTGATCTCGATGACAACAAATGCCATCAATGCCAGCGCGGCCGTCACCGCAATGTTGCTGGTGGCGGTAGCTCCCCAGGGCAGGAGACCCAGGAGATTCATGGCCAGGATGAAGAAGAAGACCGTGAGCAAAAAGGGAGCGTAGCCCTCGCCGTGGGGACCTACGTTGGGGAGGACCACTTCCTGGCGAACCCATAAAGCCATCGCCTCCATCGCTCCGGCAAACCCCTTGGGCGGGCGGCCCTCGGCTTGGCGCCGAGCTACAGCGCGGGCGCTGAGAACGAAGACCAGCGCTACGATGACCGCGGCGAGCAGCATGTACACCAGATGTCTGGTCGGTGAGAGATCAAGGTACCGCGGCTGGCCATGCGAGTCCGTGCCCAGCGGGATCTTCCAATTGTCGGGGAGGTGGACGATCCCGAAGGGAGTCTCCAGCTCGTGCGCGTTGGCGATGTGATGCGCGATGTCGATCTGATTGCTGGTGGCCTCGTGCTGGCCCGCGGGAGCCACCGCCTCCCGGCCAACCTCGTGCGCCGGTTCCTGCGCCGCCAAGGGAGCGGCAAGGCCGCCGCCCAGGAGAGCCAGAACCACGCCCAAAACCTTGGTCAACCCGAATCGCTGCGTCATCGTGTGTCCCGGGAGTGTTCCCGCACCGCCGTCGCCGCTTCCACCAACAGGAGCACCAGGAGCGTACCGACCAGAGCCAGGAGCAGGGCGCCGGTCTGCCAGCGGTACTCCGGGGCCAGCACCAGCGCCGCAATCGCCACCGCCGCGAGCCGGATGACCATCCCTCCTACCCACACCAGCTGGAACCGCTCGGTCCCGATGCTTCGGAGGGTCCACCACCCCAGCGGCGCCTGCACCAGCAGGCCGCCTACTACACCAATCGCGATCTCGGTTCGAAGCGACGGTTCAGCCAGAACCACGATCATCGCTCCGAGCACTGCCACCGCCGCAAGTCCGGTCGCATAGCGGCGGGCGGTACTCACTCCGACCCATCCTTTCGACCCAGCGAGCGGATGAGCCAGTACATCGTTCCGCCAAACCCGATAAACGCAAAGACCACCGTCAGCAGCCCGCCGGTACCCAGGTGGCGATCCAGCCACTGCCCCAGCCACACGAATACCAGAAGGCTCA
Source organism: Gemmatimonadales bacterium (assembly GCA_025929805.1). GTDB lineage: Bacteria > Gemmatimonadota > Gemmatimonadetes > Gemmatimonadales > GWC2-71-9 > CAVVWJ01. The sequence goes on from JAICPP010000118.1 coordinate 3,244, forward strand.
CCGCCAGCTGCACACCGAGCCCGGCGTACCGCATTCCTCCGGTGCCGCGTCTCCCCGGATCTGGGGTCTTCACGGCGTGAACCTATGCGCTTGTGAAAAATTTCGCAATGTGGGGGCAGCCGCCGGACCCCAGTCTACAGGCATCGGTAACAGACCGGAGCAGGGCAGAAGAATCTCGCCTCTATCATGTGGCGTCCGGGGACTGGGGATTGGCGACTGACGACCTATCTGGCGTCTGCCGTCTGTCCCCGGTTAAATCTCAGCTCATAACCTTTACCGAGACCGCATGACTGTCACCCAAGCCGTACCCCACGACGACGTTCAACAGCTCGAGCGTCTGGTCGGCGCCGTCACCCGGCTCAAGAGCCAGGTGGCTCAACGCATTGTGGGGCAGGAAGAGGTCGTGGACGGAATTTTGACCGCCATCCTCGCGGGCGGCCACGCGCTCCTCATCGGAGTTCCCGGCCTGGCCAAGACGCTCATGGTGCAGACCGTGGCCGAGGCACTGGACCTGAGCTTCAATCGGGTGCAGTTCACGCCGGACCTGATGCCCAGCGACATCACCGGCACCGAGATCATTGAAGAGGATCTCACCACCGGCCGGCGCGCATTTCGGTTCGTCAAAGGCCCCATCTTTGCGAACGTGGTGCTGGCCGACGAAATCAACCGCACGCCACCCAAGACCCAGGCCGCGCTGCTCCAGGCCATGCAGGAGCATCAGATCACCGCGGCCGGAACCACCTACCGGCTGCCGGATCCGTTCTTTGTCCTGGCCACGCAGAACCCAATCGAGCAGGAGGGCACCTATCCGCTCCCGGAGGCACAGCTCGACCGGTTCATGCTGGAGCTGCGGGTGAGCTATCCCAGCCGAGTCGAGGAAGAGGCGATTGTGGAGCAGACTACCGGGATGACCCGGGCAGGGCTCCAGCCGGTGCTCGATGCCCAGTCGGTTCTGGCGATGCAGACCCTGGTCCGGCGAATCCCGGTGTCGCGCGGACTGATCCGAGCGGCAGTGAGCCTGGCCCGAATGACCCGCCCGGGCGACGCCGATGCTCCCGGCTTTATCAAGGAATACGTCGAATGGGGCGCTGGTCCCCGCGCATCGCAATACCTGGTGCTCGGCGCCAAGGCCCGCGCCGCAATCGGCGGCCGGCCCATGGCGGACCTGGAGGACGTGCGGGCGGTCGCATCGTCGGTCCTGCGCCATCGGATTGTCACCAACTTCGCGGCGGAGGCAGCCGACCGGACCAGTGAGGACCTGGTACGAGAGCTGGTAAGTGCCAAGGGGTGGCTGGGGTAGGCGGGTAGGGTAGAAGCCTAGTAACAAGAATAGAAAAGCCCGGCCATCACTGACCGGGCTTTCATTTCTAAGTACGACCTGCCTATCCACTTCCCACTTAACCGCTTACCCCCTTACTGCTGAAAGATCGATCCCACCGGTGCCAGCATCTGATCGAACGAGGTAAACGCTCCCGCTTGCACCTCGAACACGTGCTGGAGCGCCAGGAGCTCGTCCTCAGCCAGTGGCGTTCCGTCGACCCGGGTGATCGTGGTCGTGGTGCCGTTGGTTGTGATCGTGGCGAAAGCGTGGCCGTTGACCCGGATGTTGAGGTTGCCGCTGGTCTCGGTGAACTGCCCGCTCATGGTGACCGTGCCGTTCGGCCCCCGCATCGTGAGGTTGACAACGATGGGACTGCTCGGCTGGCTGACGTCGGAGATGCTCACGCTCAGGTCGATCGAGACATCGCGCTGGGGAATATCCAGCGCGTAGGTCAGGGTGAGCCCGGCGGTGTAGGTCAGGGTGGTGCTCACGTTGATGTTGGCCTGGGTCGTTCCGTCGGTGACGTATCCGATAGCCGTCACCCGGCCGCTGGTGGCTCCCTCGCTTACCGTGACGGTGTAGTCGACGAAGGTCACGCCGCCGGACACCACCTGCACCCGAGCCGCCTGAGTGCTGCCGCCGCTCAGGTCGATGAGGTCGACATATCCCACCTGTGTCAACGGCTCGGCCGGCGCATATGTCACCGGGTTTACCGCATAAATAAGGAAACGGACGCCGTTCGCCGGGGCGCCGGTCAGATCGGACGAGACGTAGCCCCCGGTGCCCGGATCATAGATGAACGTCCTTCCTGCAACCTCGGCGGGTATCGCGGCAACACCCGGTCCCGCGTTGAACGATGGGCGCACACCTCTCTGCTTCAGGGTTGCGGCGAGTCGCTCAACGCTGCGGGCCGCTGCGGCGCGGATCGCTTGAGGGTTCCCCCGCTCCGCAGCCAGGCTCTTTCCGATCTCGACGGCGGCGGCTGAGGCCGAGATGACCGGCGAGCCGAGGAGCGCCGCATCGAACATCAGGCTGAAGGTCGAGAAGCTGTTGAAGGTCGCGGAGGCAAACGTGGAGTTCATCGCCTCGAGGTCGGCCGTCGTTCCCGCCGGGTTGAATGGCGCATCCGGCGTCGATTCACCGCCGCAGCCGGCCAGTGTGAGAGATACCAGCGCCACCGTCGCGACAGAGCGCTTGGCGATTTGCAGCACACGCATGAGTTCCGCCTCCGTATGTGGGAGCAGTTGAGGGCGGCCTGCGCGTCGAAGCGCCGGTCTAAGCCGCCAAATACATGGACCTAGAGGTACGGTTGGGGGTATCGGGGGCCGCGCTGATCGTTCGGCGGCCCGAGACTGCGGTGGGATAAGGCAACGGCTATGCCAGCGCTTGCACCTCCCCTTCGCTCTTCGGCTCGACCGGCAGACCCTTGGCCTGCCATTCGGCCCAGCCTCCTACCAGCGCCCGGGCGCGGGGCCAGCCTGCCGCTCGAAGCTCTCGCGCCACCCGGGCGCTTGTGGCCTCATCCTTTCAGGCACAGTAGAGCACCACTGTGGCATGATGGTCGAGTCCCAGCTCCCGCGCACGCCGCAGCGCATCGTCCGGCGGGAGTCGGATGGCACCCTCTGCCTGCAGAGCGTCGGCTCGGTAGCTACGATCGGTGCGAACGTCGGCCAGGACCACCGGCTTGCCGGCATCACGCAGCCGTCTCAGCTCCTCGAGCGTGATCCGCTCCGGAACCGGAGCTGCGGGATCGGGCTGGGTGGTGACCGGCGCCGTGCTCGGCGCGGCTCCGCCCGCAGGGGACTCGGCTTTCCGAAGGAAGAGTGCGATGGCGGTGCCGTGGAGCACCACCGATGAGAGCACTACCAACGCGGTGATGGCGAACAGCCGCTCGCTGTCCGGTACATCGGCAAACACCGCCAGGGAGATGAGCAGCAGCGAGCTGAGGCCACGAGGTCCGCCGAACCACGCAATGACCTGGCGGGTGTGCGGCTTCACGCCCTCAAGGGCCAGCACCGGCAGCAACACCGCCGTGCGCGCCCCCAGGGCAACCACCGTGAACAGAGCCGTGCGCCAGTCGAGCACGCCGAAGCCGATCCAGATGAGCCCGGCGCCGAACGCCACAAAGGTGAACAACAGGAACATCTCCGCCGTCGCCTGCCCGTAGTCCAGGAAACAGTCGCACAACTCCACGTCCAGCAGTGCGATCACCACTCCCGCCGCGAACGCGGCGAGAAAGCCGCTCCCGCCGACGGCCTCGGCAGCCGCGTAAGCGGTAAACGCCACGCCGAGCGCGTAGAGCGACTCGTAATCCCGGCGAACGCCGAACCGGGTTCGGATCTGCTCCAGCAGGGTGATCGCGACGTAACCCACTAACGCGCCGAGTGCGGGGCCGAGCAGAAAGAGCCCGACGGCGTGCTCGCCTAGCACCAGGGCAAGATCCTCGGTCACCGTCAGCGACAGGATGCTCAGTATGACGATGGGCAGAAGAACCACGTCATTGATCCCGCCTTCCAGCCGGAGAATCTCCCGAATCGGGGCCGGCAGGCTGGTCCGGCGGATCAGATTGCGCAGCATCACCGGGTCAGTGGACGCGAGCGCAGCGCCGACGATCGCGGCCTGGAGTGGGTGAAGCTCGAGCAGCAGCCAGGCAACCAGCGCGATCAGAATGGCGGGCAACAGCGTAGCCGGACCCAGGATCAGGAGCAGGATTCGCCGGGGCCGCCGGAGCTCGCTCAGGTCCAGCGCGATCGAGTCGGTGAAGAGCACCAGCACCAGACCGAGAGTCGCGATCCATCGCAGCGTGGGAGACTCGAGCGTGAGGTACACCAGGTTGAGACCGGCCGGCCCCACTACCACACCGAGCAGGAGGAAGATTGCTACCTGAGGGAGACCGGTGCGCTCGATCACTCCGGACAGGAGTGACGAGACCAGGATGACGATTCCGATCAGGGCCAGCGCGGCGGCCAGGCTTTCAGGTGACATGGAGTGAAGTATGGAGGAGCTAGGAGTCCGGAGCTAGCAGCTTGAGAGCTACGGCTCATCCGCCATGCACTATTCCCCGGCGACAAAACCTGCGATCATCTAGTGAGTCTTTCCGATACCGGTACAACTCCTAGCTCCCAGCTCATAGCGCCTAGCGCCCAGCTCATGACCCAAGAGCCCCAGGCCACTGCCCTCCTGCTCGCCACCTGCGGGTTTCTCCTCTGCGTCAGCGTGCTCTTCAGCCGGGCCTCCCAACAAACCGGCCTCCCGATCGCACTGCTCTTTCTGTTGGTAGGCATGCTCGCCGGGTCGGAAGGGATCGGCGGGATCGAGTTCGACAATTACCAGCTGGCATTCCGGCTGGGAACCTTGGCGCTTGCGCTGATTCTGTACGATGGCGGGCTCAACACCCCGCTGACTGCACTGCGGCGGGTGGCTGCTCCGGCCGGAATCCTGGCCACGGCGGGCGTGGCTGCCATCGCGGGCCTTACAGCCGTCGGCGGGCATGCACTGGGACTCAGCTGGCGCGAGGCGTTGCTGGTCGGCGCGGTGGTCTCGTCCACCGATGCTGCGGCGGTATTCTCGGTGTTGCGAGGCAGCGGGCTCCACTTGAAGCGGCGAGTCGGGGTCACCCTGGAGGTCGAGTCAGGGATCAACGACCCGGCAGCGATCATCCTCACCACCGTTCTTACCCAGAACCTTCTGCTTCCGGATGGCGCTGTCGGCTGGCGGATTCCGCTCGAGATCCTGCTGCAGATCGTGATGGGCATCGGGGTGGGGCTAGGTCTTGGCTACGGAGGACGGGAGCTGCTCACCCGTCTGTCACTCCTGGCCGGCGGTCTCTACCCGGTAATGTCCCTGGCCATCGGACTCCTGAGCTTCGGGGCCGCGACCCTGCTGGGCGGAAGCGGGTTTCTCGCGATCTATCTTACCGGACTGATTCTGGGCAACGGCCCGCTGCCATACCGCACCGGGCTGCTCCGGGTCCACGACGCGCTGGCCTGGCTCAGCCAGGTCGCGATGTTCCTGATTCTGGGTCTGCTGGTATTCCCCTCGCGGCTGCTGGATGTCGCGGCCGTGGGACTGGGGATCTCACTCTTGCTGGCGTTCCTGGTGCGGCCGCTGGTGGTCGTGGTGTCCCTGCTGCCGTTCCGCTACCCAATAAAGGAAGTGCTCTATATCGGGTGGGTGGGCCTCCGCGGCGCGGTACCTATCATACTGGCGACCTTTCCGGTGCTGATGGGAGCCCCCGGCGCCGAGCGGCTGTTCGATCTGGTCTTCTTCATCGTGGTTGCCAGCGCCATAGTGCCCGGAGCGACAGTGGCGTGGGTGACTCGTAAGCTCGGACTCCAGAGCAAGGAGCCGCCGGCGCCGCAGGCAGTGCTGGCGATCGAGTCGCGCCAGCCGCTGCATGGCGAGCTGATGTCTTTCTATATAGATGAGGCGCTGGTGGTGACGGGCATGCCGGTGGAGGAGCTACCGCTGCCGGAAGAGTCGGCCGTGACGCTCATCGTACGCAATAACCGGCTGCTTCCGCCGACACCCGGGACGTTTCTCGAGCCGGGCGACCACGTGCACCTGATTGCCCAGCCGGAAGACCGTGGATTCATTCAGCTGATGTTTGGACGTCCAGAGGAGGAGTGAGCAGGAAGGCTGACCTTTCCTGGCCCGGAGGCTAGCATGAACGAGACCGCGACACTGTCAGTGATGGCAGCGATCATCTACGCCACATACCCCGAGAGACAGAAGATGAGACCCGAGGTGCTCGAAAAGATGTACGAGGGTGTAGCCCAACAAGCCTGGGATCTCTACCAGGCCGTGCAGCGGACCAGTGCAAGGCATTTAGGCGGAGGATAAGGGAGCCGTCGTGCCTCACGATGTCACCCTGATCAGCACCATC
>JAICPP010000150.1 GCA_025929805.1 Gemmatimonadales bacterium
GCCGGGCAAGTTGTAGAGCACCCAGTGTACCCAGGTGCCTCGCGGTGCATCGGGGTCGTCGCAGATGAGGGCCAGGCTGCGACGTTCAACCGGAACCCCGCTCCAGGCCAGCGGCGGCGAGAGGTCCTCACCTTCGCAGGTATGCATCACCGGAATGACGGCGCCGTGGGCGAACGCCGGCGAGGTCAGCTGGATCATACTCCGTTCTTTCCAGCCTCTACCCAAAGCCGGATGGCCATGAGAACGATGAAGATGGCAAACAGACGTTGGAGAGTCGGGCCGGATACAGTCTGCGCCAGCCTGGCCCCGGCATACGCGCCGAAGAACAGCCCCAGGCCAATAAGCATTGAAGCCTTGATATTGACGTTGCCTTGCTGGTAGTAGGCATAGGCCCCCAGCACTCCCACCGGCAGCAGCATGGCCCCGAGAGAGGTGCCCAGTGCCAGCTTGGTGTGGAAGTTCGCAAAGAAGATCAGGGAGGGGATGATCAGGATCCCGCCGCCTATCCCGAACAGCCCCGATAGCACCCCAGCTACCAGACCAATAGCGAGAAACATGGCGAGCATGGCATCAGGCTCCGTTGGTGTAGGGGGCGGCGGACCAGTAAGGTAAGCGCTTGTTGAATCCAGCGACATGTTACACCTTACTGCCTCTAACTCCTGCCGCTCGACTTGAACCTGCACCTAGTTCAGAGGAGAGGAGCTCATGAGACGGTTGGCCCCGGTCGTCCTCTCCGCCGCAGGGTTGCTGGTGGCCGTGGATATCGTCGGTGCGCTGACCGGCCACCCCATGGGTTTTCCCTATCCTTCGTTGGGTGCCGTGTCGCTCCTGATTTATCTGAGTGTAGGACTTCTGGGCGCGCTCAGAACGAATACCTTGTCTGGGATCCTCGGAGCCGCCGCGGTCGGGCTCCTCGACGGAACCCTGGGACCACTCGCCGCCTGGATGGTGGGTTCTGGTCCTGTGGGCCAGACCATCACCGAGTCTCGTGTCTTCGCGTATGGTATCGCGGTGGTGACCGCCACGGCCGCGAGTGCCGGTGCCGTGGGGGCGTTGGCCGGCAGTTGGCTGGAGCGGCGCCGGGCCCTTCGCAGCAGCACCGGACTGGTCTCGCGATAACGTTTGCAAAACCTACCAGCCACGTCTCTCTTATACGGCCAAGCATCTTCCTGGTATACGCGTCTGGGAGCTAGTTCGTGAATCGACACCGGATCAGTCTGAATGGCGAGTGGGAGTTCTTTCCCGATCCCAAGCAGATCCTTTCTTTGGAATCCCTCGATGAACAAATAGCGCGGAAGATCCGGGTCCCCGGTCCCTGGCAGGCCCAATTCGATGATCTTCGAGACTACACGGGGGTCGCCTGGTATCGGTGTCGCTTCGGGGTGGCAGCGGAACGGCGGAACGGTGGAACGGCGGTAGGTTCTTCGGGTGTCCCGGCACAAGTGCCGGAGGTAAGCGATCCTACCGCCATACCGCCGGGCCGCCGTAACGTCTACATCCTTCACTTCGGCGCCGTAGACTATTTCGCCACCATATGGCTGAACGGTCAGCAAGTCGGCGAGCACGAGGGTGGCTATCTGCCCTTCGAGTTGGATGTCACCGCAGCGGTCCAACCTGATTCCAGTAATGAGCTTGTCGTTCGGGTCATAGATCCCGGCAACGACGCCGATTTTCTTCCCGAATTCACGTTCGCCGAGATCCCTCATGGGAAGCAGAGCTGGTACGGCCCGATCGGTGGGATTTGGCAAAGCGTCTTTCTCGAGGAACGGAGTCCTACTCACATCATTCGGCTTCGGGTCACGCCGGACGTACCAGGCGAGCACATCCGGGTGGATCTTGGACTCAGTCTACCGACCGATCGTCCTCTGGGGCTCTGGATCCACGTTACTGATCCTCGAGGCCAGGTGCGGCGCCATCGTTTCGTGTTGGGAAACGGACGGGAAGCTCACGATCTGGTCGTCCCCATACCGGAGCCGATGCTGTGGGATACGACGGTGCCCAATCTGTATCAGCTCCAGGTCGTGCTCCTCGACAGCACCGACGACCGGGCCGAGCCGCTCGATGAGTTCGACACCCGCTTTGGCATGCGAACTATCGCCACCTCCTCCACCGGACATCTGCTGCTGAATGGACGGATTCTTTATCTCCGCGGGGCCCTGGACCAGGACTACTACCCCGATCTGATCTACACTCCGTTCAGCGACGCCGAACTGGAGGACCAATTCGCCAAGGCAAAGCACATGGGGCTCAACTGCCTGCGCACTCACATCAAGATCACCGACCCGCGCTACTACGACGCGGCCGATCGAGTCGGATTGTTGATCTGGACAGAGCTGCCCAACTGGCAGGAGTTGACCGATGCCTCTAAACGCCGGGCCAAGGAGACACTGTTTGGAATGGTCGAGCGGGACTGGAATCACCCTTCGATCATCATCTGGACCATCGTCAATGAGAACTGGGGGGTTGACCTTGCTGTGAATGCGGGACACCGGGCCTGGCTGGCCGACATGTACAGCGAGCTCAAGGCATTGGACCCGCACCGGTTGGTAGTGGGGAACTCACCCTGCTTTACCAATTTTCACGTGGTGACCGACATCGAGGACTTCCACAACTATTACGCGATGCCGGACCATTACAAGAAGTGGAAGGAATGGGTCCAGACCTTTGCCAGCCGGCCGCCCTGGACCTTTGCCCACGTGTATGAAAGCATCGAATCGTGGCGCGAGTACATCCGGGATCCATGGAATCCGACCCCCCGGCAACCCGCGCCTGAGGTGCGCCGCCGGGGGAGTGAGCCCATGGTGGTATCCGAGTTCGGCAACTGGGGACTCCCGGATGTCGCCAACTTGAGGGAGTGCTATGGGGGCCGGGAGCCGTGGTGGTTCGAGACCGGGATAGAGTGGGGTGACGGAGTCGTTTACCCTCACGGGATCGAGCAGCGGTTCAAGGCGTTCCACCTCGACAAGGTGTTCCCCACCCTCTCTGACCTCTCGGCCGCAAGCCAACGGATGCAGTTCACCGCGCTCAAGTATCAGATCGAGCAGATGAGACGGCATCCCACGATTGTGGGCTATGTGATAACCGAGTTCACCGATGTGCACTGGGAGAGCAATGGCTTGCTCGACATATGCCGAAACCCGAAGGCGTTCTACGATGTCATCGGCCAGGTAAACAGCGCCGATGCCATTGTCCCGACTGATTGGGAGAGAATAGCCTATTGGGAAGGAGAGCGGTGCGAGGTGAAGCTGGCGCTCTCCCATTTTTCTTCAGCAGACCTCCGCAACCCCCGACTGGAATGGCATCTGGATCAGTGGCCCGAAATCAAGGGCACGCTCGAGGGCGTAACTCCGGAGCGGGCGCAGCTCACTAACATGGGCACGGTGGTCTTCGAGGTGCCTCGCCTGGAGCGATCCACGCGAGCCCGACTGGAGATGAGACTGCTGAACGCGGCTGGCGAGCTCGTCACCCGCAACCATCACGAGCTCTACTTCTTTCCCCGGTTGGATGCTCCGAGCCGAGACCTGCGAATCGCCGTGCCCGGTCTGCCCCGGCTCTCAGCCCGGCTCGCCGCAATGGGATATGAGCTGGTCGATGACAGCGAGGCCGACCTGGTCGTGGTTGAGCGGATGACAGATGAGCTGCGCTGGTACGCTCAAAACGGGGGGCGGGTGCTCTGGCTCGCCGAGAATCCCGAATCCCAGCAGGCCCACTTGGGGCCCATCAGCATTGCCCAACGTCACGGCCGCAGCTGGCAGGGAGACTGGGCCAGCAGCATGAGTTGGATCCGCCACGACCGCATGTTCGAGGACATACCCACCGGAGGCACGGTGGACTTCGCCTTTGCCGATCTGACGCCCGAGACCGTGATTGTTGGTCTCAGCCCCCGTGATTTTGCGGCCAACGTGCACTCGGGCCTGTTCGTGGGGTGGGTCCACCACGTGGTCGCCCTGGTCGCCGAGCGCCCGATCGATCGCGGCAGGCTGATGATTTGCACCTTTGCACTCCGGGACCACCTGGGCACGCATCCGGTCGCGACTATCATGATGCGTGACTTGATTGCGCGGACGGCGCGAGGGGGTGTTGCGGATGAGCGTACCCACCTGGTGAGCCGTCCACCGGTGGCGTTGCCGTAGCGACTCCCCTTCAGACTGGCGACTTCGTTCGGATTCTGGCCTGAGCCCTGCGAAGCTGTTCGGCGTACTCGGGACTGAGCACCCGCTCGAGGGTGCCGTCTGAATTCTTATGGATGTCCCAGAGACCACTGTTATGCCAGTGATCCGGATCCTCCCAATCCGGCCGGTCGATAATGGGATATACGCAGAGTCCCTCCACCGCTACCCCGGCCTCTCGGGCGCGTGCCACTTCCTCAGCTACCTCCCTGATCCAGCGACCTCGACCTACTCCGAAGTGACTGGTTTCACTGACGACCACAGGACGCCAGTACCGATAGGACACCTCTGCCAATAATGAGCTGAACGGAAGCCAACGCGGGTCGCGGGGGGTGTCCTCCCACCGCAGCCTGATGTCGGGGTGCTCCCATTGGTTGGCGTGATAGTAGTTGACACCCACGATATCGAGGTACCTCGGATGCCCACCCAGCTCGGGTTCCATGGCCCCGGCCAGCATGTCCCAGGCCTCGAACTGCGCCGCGCGCTGGTCTGCCGCCGCGCGGGCCAGCTCGGTCCGCCCCTTCGGCGTGACCACATGGATGAGCGGCTCGGTGTGCATGATCCGGGCAGAGGGATCCACTGCCCAGATGGCCTCCATGCCGGCGATGGAGGCTCTTACCAGCTGATGCTTGATCGCCCGGCCGGCGTCGTACCGGTGGGGGTGAAAGTACGCCTTCTCGCCTGCCGCCCAGGCAAGGAAGGAGATCTCGTTCATGGGCGTGTAGAACCGGACCCCATCGCTCTGGTCGGCGATGAACCGAGCAACGGAACCGCAATAGCGGGCGAATCGATCCACGAAACCCGGGCTCAGAATATCGAGATCGTCGGGCCATCCGTAATGGCAGAGCGCCCAGATGACCTGAATGCCGTGGCGGCGAGCGGCGTGTACCAATGGCTCGAGAGAAGAGAAATCGTACCCTGCGGCCGTCTCGATGAGGTGCCAGCGCACCCCGTCTCTCACTGTCTTGATGCCCCATTCAGCCAGGCGGGCGTAGTCTGCATCGACCTGGAGGTCGTGCTGAGTGAGGGACACCATGTCGAGCCGCACGCCGGCCTGGTTGATGTGACAGGCCGATTCGAACCCGGCGATCCAGAACGAGCGAAACAGGTGGGAGTCGTCGTGCGGTGCCGGCGCGGGTAATGGGACCGGCGCCGGACTGTAGGCCGTGCGCACATCATGAGGCGCGGAGACGCGTTTGGATCGTCTGAATAGATCTGGCATAAGGTCAGGCCGAAAGACTCTGCTCCATCCCCAGGTTACCGATGGCTGCCTCCGAATCGGTAATGTAGCTCCGAAACTGCTCGACCAGCGGAGTGGCCCGCCACCGCTGGGTCCCATCGAGAGTGTAGAGGCCCAGGTCGAGACGATACTCGTCGAGTGGACCTCGACCGAAGCGGTACTTCCAATCGATCATGGTGAAGAGAGGAAACCAGGTGTAGCCCAGCACTGGAATCCCGCGGCTCCGGAGCACTCTGATGGCGGCAACCGATGCCTCCAGCCAGCGCGCTCGCACCGACTCGTTGCCCTTGGCGCTGGTCTCGGTCACCATGATGGGAAGTCGATACCGCCGGTAATAGTCCTCGATGAGCGAGCTGAAGCCGGCGCCATCCTGTTCCACCGGCTGGTAAGCCAAGCGGCCCTTCCGATCGATGTAGAGCTGAGTGGTGGACCACTGGGGATAGAAGTTGAGGCCCATCAGGCTGAAGGGCACCGGCCGGGAGGCAATGGTGGCCAACCGGTCGGGCGACGCGCCGTTGCGCACCAGCCAGGGGAATAGCGGATGATCGGGAGTGACCCTGCCGGTCAACAGATCGTATGCCAGGAAGGTGCGGGACTGCTCCTCCCGGGCGACGGCGTGGAGATCCTCCCGCGCCGTGCGGCTCAGCCCCGTGGCTTCCACGTGTACCAGAATGTTGCTGGGATCTACCGCCAGGAGTGCGGCGCTCGTTTCGATGATGCCTTCGATCACCTGCAGCATAATCTGCACGTAGCCGCTCTCACTCCTGAGGTAGGGTGGCCAAAGACCCCGCTGCCCACAGAAGAGGGCTGTCACGATTGGCTCATTCAGCGGCGTATACCATTGCACCAGGCCGGCGTATCGCCGAGCGAACGCGGCTGCGTATGCCGCAACTGCCTTGGGATATTCGGTGCTGGCAAACTCGCGGCGGAGCCAGAAAGGACAGCCATAGTGCATGAGATCGATGATAGGCGTGACCCCCAGCTCATGCACCATGTAGGGAATGACCTGATCGGTCCAGCGCCAGTCGAATTCTCCAGGCTGAAACGGCTCCAACCGATACCAGGGGACCCCCCAGCGAACCATTCTGAGGCCCAGGTCGCGCACCAGAGCCAGATCCTCCCGCCAGTGCTCGTAGTGCCCGATGAGCTGGTACTCGTCGAGCGCCCGATGGCCCGGGCGGGTCTGGGGCACAAAGGTATCTTCGATCCCGGTGGCCCAGAGGAAGTCCTCGGGACGACGGCGGAGTAAGTCAGGCATGGGTCTAAAGATTACATACGGGAGGTGTGAACCGGAAACGGTAAACAGTGAACGGTGAAGGGAGAGCCGACGTTTCTTAGCTCCTGTTCACCGTTCACCGTTAACTGTTCACGCTGGATCCTGCTACTTCGCAAGCGCCGACATCGCCGCTGGGGGATTCACGAACTGCACCTGCCTACGAAGCTCGGCGACTTGCTCCGCTGCCTTCTTCCCCGCGATGAAAGCGTGATCGGAGTTGTAGTACTCCCACTCGGCGTAGCGGCCGGCCAGCACGATGTCTTGATGGGAGAGCCACTCACGAATGTGATTGACGTTCCGGGCGCGCTCGTGATCGTACACCACGTACGCCACGGGCATATCCACCTCATTCGCCGCCCAGATGGGATCCTCCGGCTTGAAGAATCCTACCCGATGGCAATCGTCGATACATCGTTGGATCAGCTCGTCGCCGCTGCAAGGGAGCGGCTTGGCCTCGGAGTAGGTGATCTCGCAAGTCAAGCCGAAGCCTCCGGGCGGGTTGCAGTAAGTGCTCGCGTTTCCCTGGACGAAGATGCGGTGGAAGACGGGATCCTCGGGGTAATAGATCCAGTGCTTCTCGGTCAGGTTTTCCCGGCCGACTCCGATGTTCACGCAGCGCACCGACACGTGCCGGAGCGCTGCGGCTGCCCTGCGTACGTCGGCCGGAGCCTCTGTCCCCATCACCCGGATCAGCGCCGGAAGGGGCATCGTGCTGATGAGGTACTCGTAAGCCAACACCGTTCCGTCCGACAGCGCGATCGTGTGCTGCGAGGGTGAGACCGCCACGACTCTGGTGTTCAACCGCAGTTCGCCTTTCAGGTGCGGCAGAAAGCCGTTCATCAGCGATTGGAAGCCGCCGTGCAAGGGATAGCCGAAACGGGCGTTCGGTCCCATTGGCTTTGGGGCGGGCGATAGGGCACCCTCGATCATCTCCTCCAGATTGGGGAGCGGTACCCGCCCGCCCAGCCAGGACGTCTCCATCTCTGCCAGGGGCACCGCCCACAGCTTTTGGTTGTAGGGAATGGCGAAATGCTTGGCGATCCCGGCGCCCCACACCTTATAGATGAATTCCTCAAAACTCTTAGGTGACCCTTTATGGGCGTTCAGCCGGCGCTCCGCTCCAGTGTAGGTCCGAACCTTCCGCGGGCCGTCTGCCTTCATCAGCGGCTCGAACATGCCCCGTCGCTCCGGACCGGTATAGTCGGCATTGGTGCCGCCCTTGTCCGCCCCCGGCTTCTTGGCATTGAGCTTACCAAACCGGGCTTCGATAGCCCCAACGATGCACTCCTTGATCACATCGGGTGGCAGCCCGTAGAGGGCACCCTGGAAGGGATACCGGGTAAACACCCCCTTGCTGTAGATCCAGGCCTCGCGATCCTGCCAATGGACGTTGTCGCCCAGCAGCAGGCCGTACAACTCGTGCACGTACGGATCGTTGGAGAACATGATGTGGCCGGCGTGATCGAAGGTGAAGCCACGATCCACCACCGAACGGCACCAGCCGCCGACCTCGGCTCGTTGCTCCAGCAGCAGACTGTCTTCGCCCAGGTGGTACGCGGCGGAGA
>JAICPP010000069.1 GCA_025929805.1 Gemmatimonadales bacterium
CGAAGCCGATCGGCTCGAAGAAGTCATGACCCTGGAGCCGCTTGAACCGGCCGTACACGTCGCTGCCGGTGAAGGCGAACATGTTCCCCACATGGAGTCCCTCCGCGGAGGGATAAGGGAACATCATGAGGTTGTAGAACGGCCGTGCCGCGCGGTCGAGGTCGGGCTCGTTGGTGTGGCGCTCGGCCCAGCGGGCCTGCCACTTGGCCTCGACCACCTCAGGCTGGTACGGCACCTCGTGGGTGGGTATGGGATTCTGCTTCACTCGGCTCTCAGTCGACTTCATGCAAACGGTCCACGGTGCGTCGAGGGCGCACACAGAAGAAGAACAGGGGTTTGGTAATGAATCGTAAATCTATTCGTAACGCCATGTTACTGCCACGGGAGCCGGAGCATTCCTCCGCCCGTCCGCCCCTCCGCCTGTCCGCCTGATACCGGCCCTCGTCTTGCTAGAAGATGGCGGGCTTGCTAGGACGAGATTGCTTCGGGGCCTTCGGCCCCTCGCAATGACCGATGGGCGGCCTGCGGCCCCCCTCCCTCCATTTACCTGCGGCGGGATTGCTTCGGTCGCTTCGCTCCCTCGCAATGACTGGTGTTCCCTTCGCTCCCTCGCAATGACTGGTGTTCCCATGGCCTCGAGTCGCAATCAATTCATCTTCCGCCTGCATCTTATCGGGCTGGCTGCCGCGGCGGCCATGGCCCTCGCGGCCGGAAGCATCCTCCTGGCCACTGGTCAGCAAGAAGTGTCGGCCTACCATCCCGCAGTCTGGGGCAGCGCCCTGCTGCTGGTTATGGGAGTGGCTATCGAGCGGCTCCTGGTCCACCTGCTCCTCACCCGGGTGCTCAAGCCAACCGGAAAGGTGGCGGTCGTCGCTTCCCGGGTCTCCCAAGGTGATCTCACCACCCCCGATTGGGCCAGTCGAGGAGATCTGGATGGCCTCTCGTCGTCCATCGTCGGCATGGTAAAACGGCTGCAGGACCTGGTGGGCACCATCCGGCAACACTCGCACGACGCGGCCGCCATGGCGCAGGAGATCGCGGCCTCCACCCAGCAGATGACGGCCTCGACCCAGGAGGTCGCCAGCACCACTGGCGATCTCACCGAGCGGGCCAACCAGCAGGCGCAGGTGGTTCGGGCGGCGGCCGAGGACGCGGGCAAGATTTTGGAGATCGCTCACGAGCTCGCGGTGGGAGCCACCCAGGCAGCGGAGCGCAACGCGGCCCTGGCGCGGCTGGCCCGGGCGCACCGGGAGCGGCTGGACCAGAGCACCGCTGAGCTGACCCGGCTGGCCGAGGAGATCGAACGCGGCGCAGCGGAGGCGGAGGCGCTCGCCACGGCTTCGGGCGACATCGAGAAGTTCATCACCCAGGCCAAGGCCATCGCCAAGCAGACCCACATGCTGGCGCTGAATGCGTCGATCGAGGCCGCCCGGGCGGGCGACGAAGGGCGGGGGTTCAGCGTGGTGGCCGAGGAGGTCAGGAAGCTGGCCAGCCAGGCGGCCCAGGCGGCCACGTCGACCAGCGACACGGTGCAGAGCGTGGTCGCTCAGGTTCAGACCGCGCGCGAACGGCTGCTGCGGCTGGGTCAGGGCGGCACGGCGGCACGCGAAGCCGCCCACGCCGCGGCGGCAGGGCTCATGAACGTGGCGGCCGACGCCGAGGCCAATGACGAATGGACCCGCCGCATCTCCACTTCGGCCGATGAAGTGCGGGGCCTCATCGAAGGGATCGCTGGCCGGATGCGGGAAGTGACGGTCGGAACCGAAGACTACGCCGCAGCGGCCCAGCAGATCGCCTCCGCGGCAGAGCAGCTCAACGCGTCGACCGAGGAGATCTCCTCATCGGCCGGTCACCTGGCGCAAGCCGCCGAGCGGCTGACCGGGGCCGTAGGCGGGTTCAAGCTGGGGTGAGGCGGAACGGTGGAACGGCGGTAAGGGGTGAGGGGTGTCACCGTGGAGGTTCCGACACCTAAGTAGGTTAAGCCTCTCTAGCTTAGGGAGGCCCTCGTGCCACGCGGTCGATTTCTGCTGGCGCTCATCGTCGCTGCAATCTCGCTGATAGGGTATTTCGGCAGCAGCGTCTTCAATCCAATCACCGAAGAAAACCAGCGGGTTGCCGGCATCACCCCGGAGCAGGAAGTCGCTCTCGGGCTCCAGGCCGCACCCGAAATGGCCCAGCAGTTCGGGGGCCTGGACCCCGATCCCGCCGCTCAAACGAAAATCGACCAGATCGGCGAGCGGTTGATCGCGCGGAGCGCGGCGGCACAGAGCCCCTATCGCTTCGAGTTTCACGTGCTCGATGATCCCGAGACCATCAACGCCTTCGCCCTGCCCGGCGGCCAGGTCTTCATCACCGAAGGGCTGCTGCGCCGGCTGAAAACCGATGGGCAGGTGGCGGGTGTGTTGGGCCATGAGATTGCGCACGTGGTGGCCCGGCACGGCGCGGAGCATATCGCCAAGCAGCAGCTCACGCAGGGGCTGACCGGAGCGGCGGTGCTAGCGACCTATGATCCGAGCGATCCATCGAGCCGTGGCTCCGCGGCGGTGGCGGCGATGATCGGACAGCTGGTGACGATGCGCTTCGGCCGGCAGGACGAGCTCGAATCGGACCGGCTCGGCGTGCGGTTCAGCAGTGAGGCCGGCTACGATCCCAACTCGCTGATCGCGCTAATGAAGATCCTGGAGGAGAGCTCGGAAGGTAACCGTCCCCCCGAATTCTTCAGCACCCATCCCAACCCGGAGAACCGGATTCAGCGAATTCAGGCGGCGATTCGGGAGCGCTTTCCCCAGGGAGTACCCGGAGGGCTGGAAGACTAGTCAGCCATTGCGAGCGCAGCGAAAGCCGGTGAAGATGTGCCGTGCTTGCGGTGACGCCGGCCGACGCGCGGAGACTCGAATGGCTCCGGCCCGGGTGGCCCAGGATCCCCCGCGGAGCACCTGGTATTGCCCTCGGGGGCCGCGCTCCCATACCGATCCAGGGTAAGGCCCAAACTCACCTGCGGTCCACTCCCAGACATCCCCGATCAGGCCGTAGCATCCAATGGGAGACAGGTTCCCGGGAAAGGCCCCGACCGGGGCCGGTCCGAACGCGAGCTGATCCAGATTGGCCACGTGGGGTGTCGGGGCCATGTTGCCCCAGGGGTAGCGCCGCCGCGATTGGGTCTCCGGGTCCCACCCGGCAGCGGCCTCCCATTCCAGTTCAGTCGGCAGTCGTTTGCCTACAAACCGGGCAAAGGCCTGCGCCTCATTGTAAGAGACCTGAGTCACCGGGCAGGTGAAATCGATCGGGGCGTCGTGCCCCATGCAGCGAGACCACCAGACTCCATCCTGCCAGGACCAGTGCCGCGGCATGTGACACTGCGATGACTTGAGCCACTGCCATCCCTCTTCGGTCCAGAACTCCCGGCTGCTGTAGCCGCCCTCGCCCATGAAGGTCAGGAAGTCGCCGTTGGTCACCGGCATCAGGTCGATCCAGAAGGGCTGGAACTCTACCCGATGCGGAGGCCACTCCGAAGACCACGGAGATTCCTGTTGGGAGGCTCCGATCTCGACCGGACCGCCGGGAAACCGGACCATGATGCCGGGATCGGCCAGGCGGCGCCCGCGGGGAAGCCGGCGCTCCCGGGCCGGGGTGTACGGCTCGCCCCGGGCCTGCAGGGTTTCGAGAATCGCCTCGCCCCGCTGGTATTCATGCTCCAGCACCCGCCGAAATCGCTGCGCTACCGCTGCGTCATCACCCAGGGCGGCCTCATCGAGAGTCTGGATGACCCGCTGGCGAATGTCGGTCATGTGGTCGAACCACTCGTCATAGGATGCGAGTGATGGTTGCTCCGACTCATCGAGCAGCCAGCGCGCCTCGTAGCGGACAATTCGAGTCAGCTCAGAGAGCACCGAGCCGACGTCGGGCTCGGGCTGGTGGGCCATCTCTTCCTCCGATAACGGACTGACCAGCAGCAGCGTGCGCGCCCGCGCTTCGGCGAGGAGCTCGGCAAAAGCGCGACCGGGAGGAGTAAGGGATCCGACAGCGGGCGAGTCGCCCTCTTGCGGGAAGGTATGTTGCACGCAGCGTAATGTGATCGGCCCGAGCCGCAACGCCAATGGCCGGTGCTGCGAGCAGGAGATAGGTTGTCAGCTACATCTGGACTCGAGGATCAATGGAGCTGCTCATCAACGCCGAACTCTACGATCCGGAGCCCCGGGGCCGTTCGCATCTGCTGGTCGGGGGTGAGCGGGTTCTCTGGGTCGGGACTGAAATACCCGAGCTACCGTCGAGCCTCGGTGTGTCCATCTACGACCTGGAAGGACTCCGGGTCATTCCGGGATTCATCGACTGTCACGTTCACCTGACGGGCGGCGGGGGTGAGGCAGGCATGCATTCCCGGGTGCCTCCCGTTGAGCTCAGCCGTATCACCGCCGGCGGGGTAACCACCGTGGTCGGCGTGCTGGGCACCGACGATACGGTTCGATCACCGGCCGAGCTGGTGGCCAGCTCGCGCGGCCTCATCGCTCAAGGCTTGAGCGCGTACTGCTACACCGGTGGGTACCACGTGCCGCCGGTTACGGTGACCGGCAGCGTCCGTCACGACATCGTCCACATCGATGTGATCGTCGGGGTGGGCGAGCTGGCCATCAGTGATCATCGCTCGAGCCAGCCGACCCTCGATGAGCTGCTCAGGATTGCCGGCGATGCCCACGTGGCCGGACTCATGACCGGCAAGGCCGGCATCGTGCATCTGCACGTCGGGAGCGGGAGGCGCGGTCTCGAGCTGGTGTGGCGGGCGCTGAAAGAGAGCGAGCTGCCGCCCTCAGTGTTCAATCCAACTCACGTGAATCGGACCCGAGCGCTGTTCGACGAGGCCCTGGAGCTGGCCCAACGGGGCTCGGTCGTGGACATCACTGCCTTTCCGGTGGATCCCGATGAGGACGCCTGGTCGGCGCCCCAGGCACTTACCCGCTACCTGGAGTCGGGTGCGCCACCGGCCCGGGTGACTATCAGCTCGGATGGTGGGGGCTGTCTCCCGGTGTTCGATGCCGACGGGCGGGTCACCCAAATGAATGTGGGCCGGCCGTCCGCAATGGCTGAGGCGCTCAAGGAGCTGCTCGCCTGTGGCCAGCCGCTGGAGCGGATTCTGTCGGCCTTCACCACCAATCAGGCCAGTTTGCTGCTCCTGCCGCACAAGGGTCGTCTCCGCGTCGGCTCAGACGCCGACCTGGTAGTCCTGGACGAGGCCGGCGGTGTGAGAGACGTCATGGCTCGGGGACGATGGCACGTCCGAGAGGACCGCTCGATGATACGGGGAACCTTCGAGCGGATCGAGGCTTCATGACCTTCAGCGAATTGGCCGCCATCGTTCTCCTGCTCGGGCTTGCAGGAGTGGGGTGTAGCCGCTCTCCCGCGATGGAGCCCGATCGCAACCCGCAACAGGGCGCGATCCTACTTTCCGCTCACGGCTGTGGTTCTTGCCATACCATTCCAGGCGTGTCCGGAGCCAGCGGGACCATTGGTCCGCCGCTCGCCGGCTATGCGCGACGCGCGTATATCGCGGGCAAGCTCCCGAACCAGCTCGACAATCTCATGCGTTGGATTCGGGATCCCCAGAGCATCGAGCCGGGAACGGCCATGCCGAACCTGCCGGTCAATGAGGCGGAGGCACGGGCCATGGCTGTGTATCTGTACACTCTCCGATGAGCGCGCGGCTGACTGGCAAGCCGGTGCTGTACGTGATCGCCGGGGCGCTGGGGGCGGCGCTGCTGGGCGCAGCCGCGATGGGAATCTTCATAGCGTCGGGCCGCTACGACATCGCCGCGATGCACCCGCACACGCAACCAGTCAGGACCATACTGAAGTTTCTTCAGCGGCGCTCCATTGCCTTTCACGCGCGCAACCTTGTGGCCCCCCGGTTCGACCAGCCGGAGGTGATCCAGCGGGGACTCGCCCTTTATCGGGAGCACTGCGTCAGCTGCCATGGGGCGCCCGGGGAAGGACGGCAACGCGTCGGGGTTGGCCTCAATCCCAACCCGCCCCCTCTGGAGCAGGCGATCGAGCGCTGGTCTGACGCGGAGATCTACTGGACCACCGCCTTCGGGCTCAAGATGGCAGGTATGCCGAGCTTCCTGTTGGGCCGAACGCCTGCGGAGATCTGGGCCATCGTGGCGTTCGTCCGGCAGATGAATCGCCTGTCACCGGAGGAGTACCGGCGTATGGTCAGTGCCCGCGCCAATCCATCTGATACTGTGAGAGTCCAGTGGATAGGAAAAACCCGGGCGGAGGCACTCGCCCGGGTGCCGGGGGATCCGGCTCGAGGGAAGGAGCTGCTCCGCACGTTCGGGTGCCGGAGCTGCCACCTGATCCCCGGCGTTCCAGGCCCGGGAGGGAACGTGGGTCCGCCGCTCACCCGGTGGGCCGAGCGGCAGTTCATCAGCGGGCGACTGGTGAATATGCCCGACGCGCTGAGAACCTGGATCCTGAACCCCCCGGCGATCGACCCCCACACCGCAATGCCGGCCCTGGGCGCCACGGTTGCGCAGGCCGACGACATGGTAGCCTACCTCTACACTCTGGGAGCTCGGCCACGGGAACGGCAGCAGAAAAATCGCTCGCGGTGACCGCATAAGGTATTTTTGGCAACGCCACGCGGGAGCATTGTTAACGCAGAACGAAAGGGATTCGTGAAGCCACGCCGCGGCTACATCGTTCCGGTAGGTGGAGCCGAAGAAAAGATCGGCGCGCTGGCCATTCTCCGGCGGTTCGCCGACCTGTGTGGCGGCAGCAACTGCAGCATCGCGATCATCCCCACCGCGTCCATGCAGAGCGAGACCGGCGGCCGCTACGAGAAGATCTTTACCGATCTGGGCGTCCGAGATGCCCGGGTCATTCCTATCGCGCATCGAGCCGATTGCGAAAAGCGGGAGTGGCTGGACGTGCTCGATGAGGTAAACGGCGTCTTCCTCACCGGGGGCAACCAGCTACGGCTGAGCACCATGATCGGAGGCACCCCCGTCGCCAAGAAGCTTCGGCTCCGGAATGCCGAAGGGATGCACGTGGCCGGCACCTCGGCAGGCGCGGCGTTTCTGTGCGAGCACATGATCGCCTTCGGTAAGGAAGGGGCCTCACCGCGAGCCCGCAACGTGACCCTGGCCCCGGGTCTCGGACTCACCAACCGGATCATCATCGACCAGCACTTTCGGCAGCGAGATCGGCTGGGACGGTTGTTGACCGCTCTCGCATACAACCCCTTTGCCATCGGCATCGGTCTGGATGAGGACACCGCCGGCTTCATTGCGCCGGACGAGACCCTGGAGGTGGTGGGGAGTGGCGCACTGACCATCGTCGATCCATCCGGCCTGGAGTTTTCCTCCATGGCGCGGGTCCGGAAGAACGACGCGGTGTGCCTGATCGGGCTCAAGTTGCACATCCTGGATCAAGGCTCGACCTTCAACCTGCATACCCGGGTGGCCGCGGCGGCGCCGGTGATTGCTAAAAGAGTTTAGGAAGCGGGGAGGGCGGGAAGGCGGGGAAGTGGAAAACGCGCGGAAGCGCGGGGACCGCGGCAAGTAGAAACGGAATCTGAGTAGATCGCTGCTTCCCCGCTTCCCATCTTCCCCGCTTCCCATCTGTTACGGAGATGTAATGCGCATCCTCGATAACGCGGTATTTGTCGGACCCAGCCTGTACGCCCACTTCCCCGTCATTCGGCTGGACATCGATCTCGGGCCGCTGGAGGATTGGCCGTCAGGCAAGCTGGGGCCCGGATTCACCGAGCCTCTGATTGCTGCACTGCCGGGGCTCAAGGATCACGGCTGCTCCTACGGCAAGCCCGGTGGTTTCGTGCGCCGGCTGACCGAGGGCGAGGGCACCTGGATGGGCCACATCCTGGAGCATGTGGCGCTCGAGCTCCAGAATGTCGCCGGCGAAACGGTCACGTTCGGGAAGACCCGGTCTCGCGGCCCCAAGGGTCACTACTACGTCGTGTACCAGTACGAGCAGGAGGACGTGGGCGTCGAGGCCGGCCGGCTGGCCCTGACGCTGCTGCACTCGATCCTGGCACCGGAGCTGCGCCCTGACAGCTCGGTTCCTCCGGGATTCGACTTTGCCGCCGAACGGGATGAGTTCATTCGCTTTGCCCAGCGCCGCGCCCTGGGCCCGAGCACCATGGCCCTGGTGCGCGCGGCAGACGAACGGCGAATCCCCTGGATCCGGCTGAACGAGCAGAGCCTGATCCAGTTCGGCCATGGCCGCTATCAGCAGCGGATCCAGGCGACCGTCACCAGCCGCACCCCCCACATTGCGGTCGAGCTCGCCTCCGACAAGGAAGAAACCAACCGCATCCTGGGAAACCTGGGCCTGCCGGTACCCCAGCAGCGGCTGGTCCAGACGGCGGATGACGCGGCCGCCGCCGCGGAGAAGATCGGCTACCCGGTGGTGGTGAAGCCCTACAACGCCAATCACGGGCGGGGGATCACCGTCCATCTCACCACCGCGGACCAGGTCCGCAATGCATTCGCGGTCGCCCGGGAGCATAGCCGCAGCGTCATCATCGAGAGCTTCATCGTGGGCGAGGACCACCGGATGCTGGTGATCAACGGCGAGCTGATCGCCGTGGCCAAACGGGTTCCCGGCCATGTGGTGGGCGATGGCGTGCACACCATCGAGGAGCTGGTCGAGCAGGTGAACCAGGACCCCCGCCGCGGAGTGGGTCACGAAAAGGTGCTCACCCGGCTGGAGTTCGACCATCAGGCCGATACCCTGCTGGCTCGTCGGGGCTATACCCGGCAGACCATTCCTCCCAGCGGAGAGCAGGTCTACCTGCGAGCCACCGGCAACCTGTCCACCGGCGGCACCGCCACCGACATGACCGATCTGGTCCACCCCGACAACATCGAGATGGCCGTACGCGCGGTGAAGGCGATCGGCCTGGATGTGGGCGGCGTTGACTTCCTCAGCACCGACATCACCGAGTCCTACAAGGAGATCGGGGGAGCCATCTGCGAGGTGAACGCGGCGCCCGGATTTCGGATGCACATGGCCCCCAGCGAAGGCAGGCCGCGCGATGTGGGCGGTGCGGTGATGGACATGCTGTTCCCGCCCGGCACGCCCAGCCGGATCCCGATTGCTGCCGTGACCGGAACCAACGGGAAGACCACGACAGCCCGCATGCTGGCGCACATCCATAAGCTGGCCGGCCACCACGTCGGGCTGACCTCGACGGACGGGGTGTACATCGACGGCCAGCGCACCGTGGCCGGAGACATGACCGGTCCCCTGGCCACCCGCATGGTGTTGAGCGACCCGGCAGTGGATGTGGCGGTGCTGGAGATCGCGCGGGGAGGTCTGCTCCGGGCAGGAATGGGGGTGAGGCACTGCGATGTGGGAGCGGTGCTCAATGTCAAAGCGGATCACCTGGGGTTGCGCGGCATCGGCACGCTGGGCCAGCTCGCCGAGGTCAAGCGAATCGTGGTCGAGGTTGCGCGCGACACCGCCATCCTCAACGCAGACGATCCGCTCTGCCTCAAGATGGCCGACTACACCCAAGCCAAGCAGCTGTGCTATGTCACCATGGACCCCTCCCACGAGCTGGTGCGGGAGCACATCCAGGAAGGAGGCCGCGGCGTCGTCCTGGAATCGGGCATCAAGGGACACATGATCACGCTCTACGATCACGGCGCTCACATCCCGCTGCTGTGGACTCATCTGATCCCCGCCACGCTGGAAGGCCGAGCGATGCACAACGTCCAGAACGCCATGTTCGCCGCCGCTATGGCATTCAGCCTGGGGCTCAAGCTGGAAGACATCCGCCACGGCCTTCGCACCTTCGACACGACGTTCTTCCAGGCACCGGGACGGATGAACATCTACGACGAGCATCCCTTCAAGGTGATTCTGGACTATGGCCACAACCCGGCGGCGGTAGAGGCCATGTGCCAGCTGGTGAAGCGGCTCGATGTTCAGGGACGACGCCTGTGTGTGCTGGCGGCTCCGGGGGATCGGCGAGACGAGGACGTTGCGGAGATTGGCCGGATCGCGGCCGGGCATTTCGACCACTACATCTGCCGGCGGGACGACCAGCTTCGGGGCCGGAAGCCCGACGAGGTACCCAAGCTGCTCCGGGACGCGTTGCTGGCCAATGGCATTGCCGCCGACCGAATCCAGATGATCCCGGACGAGCAGATGGCGGTGGACGCCGCACTCCGGGAGGCCACTGCCGGCGATCTCGTCCTGATCTTTGCCGACGCGATTACCCGGACCTGGAAGCAGGTCATCCAGTTCCGGCCCGAGGCGGCGCCGCGCCCGGTCGAGCGGGTCAGGATCTCCCAACCGGAGCTGGCAGTGGCTCTATCCCACGACGGCCTGGAGGATCCCCGCCGCGAGTTCGTTCGCGATTCGCGGGGGGTGAGGATAGCGCGGGAAGAAGCAGAGGATTGAGGGTGGTAGTCATTGCGAGGGCGAAGCCCGAAGCAATCCCGATGCGACCCTGCAAGATTGCTTCGGCCACTGCGTTGCCTCGCAACGACTGCCGCGTAGCCGAGCCTACTTCGGTTATCCCCTGGTCCGGAGAGGGCCAAGCTGATTTAGAACCGAGGGCACGTTGTCGGCCAGGATGACCACCAGGTCCCGGTCGCGCATGAGTTGAATGCCGCGGGCAACCGCATCGGTCTCGGTATACACCAGCTCGATCTGTTCGGCCGCAAGCCCGGCATCCGTCAGCCCTTGGGTGATCAGCCCGGCGATCTCACCCGGGCCGCGTCCCCGCCGATCCGAGTCTTCCTTAACGATGACATGATCCAGCCCGCCGCACCGCCGACCCACCTCCCGTAGGTCTTCATCCCGGCGGTCACCCGGAACCGTCAGCACTCCGATCCGCCGGTGGGCGGGAGTGCGCCGCACCAGGTCCATGAGCCCCTCGACCGCGGCGGCGTTATGGGCGTAATCCACCAGGACCTGACCTCCCTGGACCGGGAGCAGATTGAGCCGGCCCGGAGTCAACGAAGGCGACGGAAAGAAGGACAGGAGGCCGGCCTGGATTTCCTGGTAGCGCATCCCCTGAACGAAAGCGGCCGCAATGGCGGCTAGTACGTTGCCGAACTGAAAGCGGGCCGCGCCCTCCAACGTCAGCGGGACGTCGCGCACGGCGGCGATCGGGATGCACAGGCGCCCCCGCCGGATCACGAAGGTGTCGTTCTCGATGAGCGTAGCGGTTCCCCCTTCGGCCAAATGGCCCTCCACCAGGGGATTGGTATCCTGCATGGCGGTGGAGAACAGCACTGTATCGCCTCGAGTGCGCTCCGCCATGGCATAGACCAGGGGCTCGTCCGCGTTGAGCACCGCGTGTCCCCGGCGCTTCACCACCGCGGGGACCACGCTCTTTACCTCGGCCAATTGCTCGATGGTGTTGATTCCGCCGAGCCCCAGATGATCGGGCGCCACGTTGAGGACGATACCGACATCACACTCTTCGAAGCCCAGGCCCGAGCGCAGGAGACCCCCTCTTGCCGTCTCCAACACGGCGATATCCACGGTCGGGTTGGAGAGGATGACGTTAGCCGCAAACGGGCCGGTCATATCGCCCTGCACCACCTGCCGGTTCTGCAGGTAGATGCCGTCCGTGGTAGTAAATCCGACGGTATGGCCAATCGACCGGAAGAGATGGGCGATTAACCGCGTCGTCGTGGTTTTGCCGTTGGTTCCGGTGACCGCGATGATGGGGATCGTCGCATCGGAGGTCGAGGGGAACAGCATGTCGAGGATTGCCCCAGCCACGTTGCGCGGCTTGCCCTCGACCGGATGGGTGTGCATCCGAATTCCGGGGGCGGCGTTGACCTCGATGATCACCGCACCGTTCTTCTGAAACGGCACGGTGATGTCCGGAGTCAGGACGTCCAGACCAGCGATGTCCAATCCGATCACGTTGGCAGCCATCTCACACGCGGTCACATTGTCGGGGTGAATCTCGTCGGTCCGGTCTATGGAGGTTCCGCCGGTCGACAGATTGGCGGTGGGCCGAAGCAAGGTCCGCTCCCCGCGGTCCGGGACCGTATCCAGGGTGCGGCCGCTTCGGCTCAAGAACTCCACCGTGACATCGTCCACCGGAATCCGGGTCAGGCTCCTGTAGTGACCGTCCCCTCGCCGCGGGTCGGCGTTTGCCTGATCGATCAACTCGCGAACGGTGTGCTCCCCGTCGCCGGTGACATGAGCCGGCACCCGTTCGGCCACCGCAACCACCTTCCCGTCAACCACCAGCACCCGGAAGTCACGGCCCTCCACGTAGCGCTCCACCAGGAGCTCGGAGTATGTGCCCGACAACCTGGTCCAGGCTTCGCGGAGGGCGGCCTCGTCCGGCAAGCTCGGCGAAATTCCCTGCCCTTGATTGCCGGCCAGCGGCTTGAGCAGCACCGGGAATCCGACTAGGCGTGCTATCGCCAGGGCCTGGTCGATCCGATCCGCGACGGCTCCGCCCGGCACGGAGAGTCCGATGCCGTGCAGCATGCGCTTGGTCTGGTCCTTATTCTGGGCGATGTCGACGGCGATGATGCTGGTGTGATCGCAGGTCGTGGCCTGGATGCGGCGGAGGTTCCGCCCCTGGCCCAGCTGGACCAGTGAGCGGCGATCCAACCGGCGGACCGGAATGCCGCGTCGACGGGCCTCCTCCACTAGAACGGCTGTGGAGGGTCCCAGCCGCGCGCGCTCCCAGGTACGGCGCAGGCTGGCGAGCACTTCGGCTGCGTTGAAATCGGATGCCCCAATGCAGGCTCGAACCAGCCCAACCGCCTGACGCATACTTTCGAGGCCAAGCTCCTCCTCCTCATACTCCACGATCACCCACCAGATGCCGGCATCTCCCGAGGGCACTACCCTGCCGTAATCCATTGGACTGCCTGCCAAGGTCTGGAGCTCGAGCGCAACGTGCTCGAGGACATGGGGCCACCCCGTGCCTTCATGCAGGCGCTCTACAAAGCCACCGGGACGGTTCCGGGAACAGGGGTGGGTCTGCAGGCTGGGCAGAACCGAAAGAAGACGCTCGGTAAAGCCGGGAATGTCGAGTGTGCTCAGAACCTCGAGGCTCCCCAGCCTGACATCACACGCGATGACCGGAGCCAGGCGCCAGTAGTTGGGACCCCGGAGAGCGCGGAGACGTGTAATCTCCAGTTGAGCTGGATCGAGGGACGGAGAGTCCGCCGTCAGGCTTGGCTGTGTCATTGTTCTGCTGAGGGGTAAAGCCTCCTGGCGTCTCCCACTCGTAGCGTGCGCGGGACACCAGAGTCGGCTCTCGAACCTCTAGCGTCGGTGACGCAACACACAGTGACCGGGACTGGCTCATTATGCCCGCCGAACTAGAATTCCGCCCCATGCAGGTACTCGACTCCCGCCGGCTCACCGGCCCCGGCCTCCTGCTGGATGGACCGGGAGCCGTCCTCGAGGTAAGACTCGAAGAGTCGGCGCTCCCCGCAGCCGTAGCGGCGTGGGAGAAGGCGGCGCGCCGTCTGCTCCAGGCGGTGGGTTGGCCTAACGAGCGTCTGGCCTCTCGAACCTTTGCGGGTGGCGTCAGTCTGGCGCTCACCGCCCCAATCGATGGGCTGTACTCGGCGGCCGAGCTGAACGAGCGGGCCTGGGCTGCAGCGGTGGCGGAGCTACGGGGTGAAAAGTCGCCCGATCTCAAAGCGGCGATCGCCGCCATTCTGGATGAGATCGAATCGGAGAGAAACCCGGTTCTGGCGGGCATTGCTCGGGGAGCTCAGTCGCGCGGGCTCACTTTCCTCAGCGGCGAAGATCTGATCTCGGTCGGCTCCGGCCGAGGCGCCTTGTTGTGGCAGGTCGGAGCGCTCCCCAGGCTCGAGCAGGTCGACTGGGAAGCCGCATCGGATATCCCCATCGCGCTGGTAACCGGCTCCAATGGCAAA
>JAICPP010000097.1 GCA_025929805.1 Gemmatimonadales bacterium
ACACCGTGCCAGTAAGCATCGTTGCACTGAGCCCGGCCGATCGCGCGGCGGGCACCCGGCAGGTCGCCTCGAGTGCGGAGCAGTAACGAGAGCGCCTGCATCTTCTTGTGCATCCGGTTGGACTCGGAGTACTTCGCCAGAAAGTTGCGCCAGTGCCCGCCCCGAATCAGCGCCCCGTCGGGACCGGACACTCGGGACTCCCCGAGGTCCCGTTCCAAGCGAATCAGTCTCAGTGCGGCGTCGGGAGGAAGCGACCAACCTTCCATTTCGCGGTAGGACGCGGTCGGCAAATACGCAATGCCGCCGCTGGGAACCTGGTCGAGGGCCTCACTCAGGGTACTCAGCTGGACCTCGCCCTGGGCAATGAGTCCACGAACCGTGCTAATGAATTGATCCAACCAACCCCGGTCATAGACCCATTCCTTGGTGCCAGGCCAACCGCCAAATTTCTCACCGTCATCTGCCAACACAGCGAGGCGGTGACCGGCGCCCCGAAGCTCGCGGAGATAGGCCGCGGTCTCCTCGGGGGGACGGAAGGGAATCAGATATCGCAACCGCTCATCGATGGGGAATAGCGCCACCTGCTTCCCGTCGCTCTCGGTCCAGAACGGAGCATGCAGCTGCTCGCTGGCAAAACCTGAAACCAGGAAGTGCCGGTCATCCACGAGAGCGTAACGGACACCGGCCGCAGCCAGATCGGCGGCAAGCTCCGGTTCCCACACTCGTTCGGTGAGCCACAGGCCCTTGGCGTCGACGCCGAAGCGCTGGCGCAGCGCCTCGTGCATCCACTGGATCTGCTCGACGCGATCAGGTCGGGGCAGCGAAGCGAGCACGGGCTCGTAGAACCCCGCGAGGAGCAGCTCGATCTTTCGGTCGGCCACCAACCGGCCGAGCTGGTCCAGGTAGGCCGGATCATGTGCCTCCAGCCATTCGAGGAGCGGCCCAGACAGATGGAGCACCGCTGGGAGGAACTCGTGAGTCGAAAGATGCTGGAGGATTGGACGGTACACGTCTCGAACGTGCTGCTCGAAGACGTGATCGAAGTTGCCGACAGGTTGATGGAGATGCAGGCCAAAAACGAACCGGATAGGAGCCACCACTTACCCGACCACCAGGGACCGGGAGCCACCCAGCGCGGCCGCCACCGCCGGCACGATGTTGGGGAAGAGCCGATCCCGCTGCTCCAGCTCCTCGGCCAACCGCTGCGCCGCCTCGATGTCCGCATCCCGGCCGGGCCCCAGTGCCGCGATCAGTCCCTCGGCGTCGCTGCAATGCTGCTGGAACCGGCGCTCCGCGTAGTCGGCGGCGGCGCCGGTGGACATGATGAACTGCCAGTCAGATGATTGCGCAAGGAGCAGCTCTCGCGCGGCCTGGGCCAATACCGGGCGCGCCCTGGGCGAAGCAATGGCGTTGGGCGCGGCGTCCCAGAAGGCCTGTTCCAGCGGCCACAGTCGTTCCCAGGTCCAGGCGGTGTGCTCGCTCAGCCACATGCTGTTGTCGCCGTTGGCACCCCATGACCCCCAGGGAAGCCGGATGGCCGCGCGGGGAGGATGCTGAAGGAGGTGACGGGATCCCGTTGCGGGATTGACCACCGGTCTCTGACGGACGAGTGCCTGATACATGTCGGCCAGAAACTCGGGCCCTTCGAACCACCAGTGGCCGAACAACTCGGTGTCGAATGGCGCCACGATAACGCCTTCCCGGTTCTCTGACTGCCCCCCTGCGATACTTGCGAGCAGATGGGCAAAGTGCTCGGCGTGGCCCCGCGCTCGGTCAGCAGCGTTCTCCGGCTGATAGGGCTGCTTGCTCCCCAGGTCCACGTTGGGCCCGCTGACGCGCCAGAGCTTGAGCCCTCCGGGCCAGCGCATTTTGTGAAACTCCAGGTACCACTCGTCACCTGGATAGCCTTCGAACCGGCTCCACACCTGCATGGAGGCCCGGGGATCGCGGACATAGGCAGCCACCGGTCCGCGCCCGACCCGGTACGCCCGATAGGGAGAACGGAGCGGCTCGGTGGGAGCGACTCGGCCAGCTGGTGCATGCACGATAGGATCACCCGCGGGATCCCCTGACAGACCCAGCGGTTTTCCGGCTGCGGCCAGATGGGCGTCGACAAAGAAGAATTGGAACCCGGCGTCGGCCAGGTGCTCCTCGATCCCGCGCCGCATCCCGGAACGCGGGGCCGAGGGCCACGGCTCCCACGGGCCCCGGGGTCGGTACGCGCATTCCGGCAGCCAGCATCCTGACGGCGATCGCCCGAACAATCGGCGGTGCTCCGAGACACCCACGGCCAGCTGAAGGCGGATGCTCTCGTCCCGGGCCAGGAGGGGGAGATAGCCATGAGTGGCGGCGGACCCGATGAGCTCCAGCCGTCCTTCCGTCTCGAGCGCCCGAAACGCTCCAATCAGATCACGCTCAATGCGGTCAAACAGGTCACGGAGTCGGACGGTTCGGTTGCGCCAGAACTGCACCAGCGGCAGGAGGTGGCTGTCGCCGGTCTGGGCCAGCGAGGCGGGGGCCTCGTCGCAGGCCGCAATCCGCTGGTTGAAGAACGCCTCCATCTCGGAAATGAAGACGGAGCTGGAAAGCTGATTGGCCAGCACGGGGGTAAAGCCGATAGTCACCGGCGCTGGGACGGCTTCCGCCGCCAGCCGATGAAACACCTCCAGCAGTGGCAGGTAGGTATCCAGCGTGGCCTCGCAGAGCCAATCACTCCCGTGGGGCCATCGTCCATGATTCAAGACGTAGGGCAGGTGACTATGGAGCGCAAAAACGAAGTCCGCCGAACGGGCGGTCACTGCGCGGCCGCTGAGCGAGCCAATGCCCGCTGGTATACATCGAGGTAGGTCGCCACAGAACGCTCCCAGCTGAAATCGCGGGCCATCCCCTCGCGCACGATGGTGTTCCACTTGGACTCTCGACCGAAGCAGTCAAGCGCACGGAAGGTGGCTTCCTGAAACGCCTCAGGAGTGTAGGGGTCGAAGGCAAATCCGCTCACAGCATCTTCGACGGTGTCGGCCAGTCCGCCCACATGGCGCACGATGGGGGGAGAGCCGTACCGCTGCGCCCGCATCTGGGTGAGCCCACACGGCTCGTACAACGATGGCATCAGGAAGAGATCGGCCCCAGCCATGAGCCGGTGCTCCAGACGGTCGGTAAAGTCCAACTGGACCCCGATTCGATCGGGAGCCGACGTTGCCAGCTCGACCAACGCGGTCTCGTATTTCTTCTCCCCGCTTCCGAGAAACACGAACTGAGCGTCCATATCCAGCAGGTCAGCACTCTGGAGGATGAGATCGAGCCCTTTCTGAGTGACCATCCGTCCCGTCATCCCAAACAGCGGAACCTTGCGCCGCTGGGGAAGTCCGAATGACCGCTGGAGCGCGGCCTTGCAGCGCCGCTTACCCTCCAGGTTCTGGGCCGAGTATTGCGCGGTGATGAGCCGGTCGGTCGCGGGATCCCAGGCTCGCTGATCGATCCCGTTGAGCACACCCACGAGCCGATCCGACAGCCAGATGAAAACCTCGTGTAATCCAAATCCGCCGCCTGGGGTCCGGAGCTCCTCCGCCTGGGTTGGACTCACCGTGGTAACGAAATCCGCAAAGGCCAAGCCTCCCTTCAGAAAGTTGACCTTCCCGTACCACTCGAGCTGGCGCCAATTGTAGAGCTTCCACGGAAGGCCGATCTGAGGCATCACATCGGGAGGAAAGTGCCCCTGATAGCCGGGATTGTGAACCGAGAGTACCCCGGTGACGGCCGCGGGATGCCGCTCACCCGTCAAGGTTCGGAGGTACACCAGGGCCAGGGCGGTATGCCAGTCATGCGCGTGCAGCAGGACCGGTCCTGGAACCAACCGGGGGAGCGCCATCACAGCCGCGAGAGCAAAGAAGGCGAAGCGGCGGGCGTTGTCCGGGTAGTCGATCGCGTTTTCGCCGTAGATCCCCGGCCGATTGAAATACTCCAGGTGCTCAATGAAGAACACCTGAACGCCAGCACCGGCTCCCGCGATGCGGAACACCCGCGCCTCTTCGTGGTGCGATCCCAGTGGCACCATGAACGGCTGGCCCACCGGCTCGAGATCGGGATCGACGTCGCGAACGGTGCGGTAGAGCGGAAGAATGGCCGCCACATTGAGGCCGGCCGCACGCTGGAAGTTGGCCAGTCCACTGACCGCTTCCGCCAACCCACCGGTCCGGGCATAGGGATAGTACTCCGCTGTCACGTGAACTACTGACACCGGCTGGCCTGCCGCCGTCCGGAGCGGTGGCGCTGGGCTCGCCGGTTCGCGTGCCGGTTGATGTAACGTCGCCATCGCTATGCCTCACGCCGTGGGTGGATCGTCGCCTGACGCCTCCCCCCCGATGGCTGGTGCGTAATACTCCTGGACGTACTCTCGCATCATGCGTCGCGCGGTGAATCTGCTGCCGGCCAAGCGAAGTGCGTGTCGCATCTTCTCGACCCAGCCGAGTGGAACGCCGGAAGCGTTCCGGGTGTAGTAGAGTGGGACTACCTGCTCCTCCAGCAGCCGGTAGAAGTCCTCGGCATCGGCTGCATCGGCGTCTGCACCCTCCCCGGCCGGCGAGATTGCCCAGCCGCTCAGCCCATCGTAGCCCTCCTGCCACCACCCGTCGAGCGTGCTCAGCTGGGGAACTCCATTGAGCCCGGCTTTCATGCCGCTGGTGCCCGAGGCTTCCAGAGGCACCCTCGGCAAATTGAGCCAGAGGTCCACGCCCTGCACCAGAAGGTGAGCCAGGTGCATGTCGTAATCTTCCAGAAACGCCACCCGCCCCTCGAACTCCGGGTCGCGAGTGAACTGATAGACGCTTTGCAGCACCTCCTTACCTGGATTGTCGGCGGGATGAGCCTTGCCGGCAAAGATGATCTGCACCGGGCGCCAGGGGTCAACCAGGAGGCGCCGCAAGCGATCGATCTCGCGAAAGATCAGGTTGGCGCGCTTGTAGGTTGCGAAGCGCCGGGCAAACCCGATGGTAAAGGCCAGGGGATCGAGCAAGGTGCCAGCACCGACAACCTGCGACGCTTCCTTTAGCTGTCGGGCGAACCGCCTCCGTGCATCCTCGCGAATGAAGTTGGCCAGGGCTCGCTTCTGCTTGATGTGCGCTTCCCACAGCTTGGCGTGATCCAGGGTCAGCACTCGGTCCCAAAATGCGGCTTCCTCGAGTCGCTCGCCCCAGTCCGGCCCCAGATGCTCGTCCAGGAGCGCCATGATCGGGCTCGCCATCCAGGTAGCCAGATGGACGCCGTTGGTTACGTGCGTGACTGGCACTGCCTCCCACGGCCGGTTGGGCCAGAGATCCCGCCACAAATTTCGGGTCACCTGGCCGTGACGGCGGGAGACGCCGTTCACCCGGGCTGAGAGCCGCATGGCTACCACCGTCATGTGAAACTGTCCGGGGAGCGCCGGGTGGGCGCCCAGTCCCAGCAGAGTCTGGCGGTCGATCCCCATCTCCTCCCAGACCGGCCCGGTGCATGCCTCGAGCTGATCGGCGGGAAATGCATCGTGGCCTGCAGCGACCGGCGTGTGGGTCGTGAAGATGCTTTGTGCCCGCACCTGATGCACCGCCTCTTCATAGCTGCTGCCGGAAGCCACCAGCTCCCGCAGGCGCTCGATCATCATGAATGCGGCATGCCCCTCATTGGCGTGCCACACGCCGGGGTCGACACCCATGGCACGGAGTACCCGCACCCCTCCAACGCCGAGAATCCATTCCTGCCGGATCCTGAGTTCCGGGCCGCCGGCATAGAGCTTGTTCATCAGCCCGCGGTCATCAGGGTGGTTGGCCTCGAGGTTGGTATCGAGCAGGTAGATCGGCACCCGCCCGACCATCATCTGCCAGGCGCGGACGTGTACCGGGCGGCCGGAGGTTTCCACGGTAGTCAGCCACGGCTGTCGCTGTGGTCCGCTCACCGGCACCAAGGGCGTACTACTCACATCGTATTCTTCGTCGCTGTCCTCTTGCCATCCTTCCGGCGTGAGCCGCTGGTCGAAGTAGCCTTTCCGATAGAAGAGTCCGACGCCCACCATCGGTACCCCCAGATCGCTCGCCGCCTTGCAGTGATCCCCGGCCAGAACACCGAGACCCCCGGAGTAGATCGGCACCGAGTTGTGCAGTCCGAACTCGGCGCAGAAGTAAGCCACCGGGCGGCCGTTCAGGTCCGGATAGTTTCGGGCAAACCAGGTGTCGCCGTGATCCGCCTCGTGCTCCATCCGCTGCATGACGTCATCGTAGCGCTGGAGGAAGTCGCTGTCGCTGGCGCAGGCTGCGATCCGGGCGGGGTCGACTCGACAGAGGAGCTCGAGGGGGTTGTGGCGGGTGCGATGCCACAATGCCACGTCGATGGACTGGAAGAGCGCGCGGGCCTCCCGGCTCCAGCTCCACCAGAGGTTCAACGCGATGCTTGCGAGTCCCTCGATCCGTGGGGGGAGGTATGGAATGCGAGTCTGTTGGGTAATCATGGGTGAAGCGTAAGCGGTACGTAGGTAAGCGGGTAAGTGGGTAAGCGGGTAAGTAGCGAACTGCTTATTCTGAGTGCACCCGATAGTTCCAAACGCCCCAGCAGAGCTCTCCTTCTTTTATTTACTTACCACTTACCCGCCTACCCGCTTACCCGCTAATGAACCAGCTTCTTGTACCGGATCCGATGCGGCTGGTCGACCGAAGCGCCTTTCCGCTTGTGGTAGTCAGCGGCGTACTCCTGGTAATTCCCTTCATACCAGACCACTTCGCTGTTGCCTTCGAAGGCTAGGATGTGAGTCGCGATCCGATCCAGAAACCAGCGGTCATGGCTGATCACGACCGCGCAACCCGCAAAGCCGAGAAGCGCCTCTTCCAGTGCGCGCAGCGTGTCCACATCGAGATCGTTGGTGGGCTCGTCGAGGAGAAGAAGATTGCCTCCACTCTTGAGCAGCTTGGCGAGGTGCAGCCGGTTCCGCTCCCCGCCGGAGAGAACGCCGACCTTCTTTTGCTGATCGGCTCCCCGGAAGTTGAAGCCGGCGCAATACGCTCGTGCGTTCACGGACCGGCGGCCGAACTGCAGCTGGTCCTCTCCTCCTGAGATCTCCTCGTAAACGGTCTTGGCAGGGTCCAGCTCATCGCGGCTCTGGTCGACATACGCAATCTCCACTGTCGAGCCGATTTTCAGCGTACCCCCGTCAGGCTGTTCCTGCCCGGTGATCATCCGGAAGAGCGTCGTCTTGCCGGCACCGTTCGGGCCGATCACCCCCACGATCCCTCCCCGCGGCAACGAAAAGCTCAGGTCGTCGATCAGCAGGCGGTCGCCGTAACCCTTGGCGAGCCCCTCGGCCACCACTACCTCGTCGCCCAGGCGGGCTGGCACCGGGATCAGGATCTCGGCGCTGCCTTCCTGCTGCCGTTCACTGGCGGCCCGCAGCTCCTCATAGGCGGTGATCCGTGCCTTGCTCTTGGCCTGACGCGCCCGGGGAGACATGCGAATCCACTCCAGTTCGCGCTGAAGTGTCTTCTGTCGGGCCGACGCCTGCTTCTCCTCGTGGGCCAGGCGTTGCTCCTTTTGGGCCAGCCACGAGGAGTAATTCCCCTCCCACGGAATGCCGGCGCCCTGGTACAGCTCCAGTATCCAGCCGGCGACGTTATCGAGGAAATAGCGGTCGTGCGTGACCGCGACCACCGTACCCTTGAACTCCGCCAGGTAGCGCTCCAACCACCACACGCTCTCCGCGTCGAGATGGTTTGTGGGTTCATCCAGGAGGAGCATGTCGGGCTGCTCCAGCAGCAGCCGGCAGAGCGCCACCCGCCGCTTCTCGCCGCCGGAAATTCTGGTCACATCCGCATCGCCCGGCGGAAGCCGTAGCGCGTCCATGGCCAGGTCGATCTTGTGGTCCAGCTCCCATAACCCGAGTGCGTCGATCCGCTCCTGGAGGTTACCTTGCTTTTCCAGCAGCCGGTTCATCTGCTCATCGTCCAATGGTTGGGCGAACTGCGCGCTGATTTCATTGAACTGATCGAGCAGGGCCTGCTGCTCCTTCACACCTTCCATGACGTTGCCCCGCACGTCCTTGCTCGGATCCAGCTGAGGCTCCTGCGGCAGGTAACCGATCCGGATACCAGGGAGCGGTCGCGCTTCACCGAGGAAGTCCTGGTCCACGCCGGCCATGATGCGAAGCAGCGTAGACTTTCCGGCGCCATTGGAGCCCAGAACACCGATTTTGGCCCCGGGGTAAAAGGCCAGATAGATGCCCTTGAGAATTTCGCGGGAGGGAGGCACGACCTTCCTGAGGTCGTGCATGGTAAAGATGTATTCGCCGGCCATAGGGGCTGGAAGATACCAAAAGGGCGCTCCAGCGGGAGCGCCCTCGATTTGTGCTGCGGCAGTACCGCTAGCTCAGGTTCCTGTTGGCGATCTTGGCGAGATCGAACATGGTGACCTGGCTTCTGCCGCCAAACAGCGGACGGAGCTTCTCGTCGGCGTTGATGGCCCGGCGATTCTTGGCGTCCTGGAGCCCGTTGCGCTTGATATATGCCCAGAGCTTGCTGATAACCTGGGTCCGCGGCATGGGGCTGTTGCCGACGACGGCGGCGAGCTGTGAGCTCGGCTGAAGTGGTCTCATGAATGCGGGATTCGGAGCGCGCTTCCTACCGGTGGACTTCCTTCTGCTGGTCTTCTTGGCTGCCTTCTTTCGTGCTGCGGGCCGTCGTGCTGCCTTCTTACTGGACTTTTTCCTACCGGCAGTCTTTCTCCTTGTGGTGGCCATCGCGAGTCTCCCTAATTGAGTGAGAACCGTGCGTGCCTCGGGGACCAGCAAAACTACCGTGTCCAACAGTAAGCAGTCCGCGCCCAGTTGCAATAGGCAAAATCGAAATTTCCCCTCTCAAAATCTCATCCTTGTCGGATTTGGCCGCCTCGAAGGCGGGTCCCGCATACTATTTTTGGATAGTAGGTCCGACTTCAGTCCATGAATTGGCGGCTACCATGATCCTCTCCCATTCCATCTGGCGCGCGGTGGCCCTCGCCGGGGGATCGCTCGCGCTTGGTCTCACTTCACCTCTCCTATCTCAGGCGAATCCGGTCTGTGATGCCAAGAATGCCGGGTTACTACTTCGCGACGGCTTCTGCGCCGGGCTCGTGGCCAGCGGTCTCGGACCGGTGCGGCAGCTCGCCGTAGCCCCTAACGGGATTCTCTATGCCGCGCTGAGCGGGAAACCGGGGGATAATACCGGAGGCATCCTGGCTTTTCGCCTCACCGCGGGCAGCGCCGAACCGGAGGAGCGCGCCAGCTTTGGCCCGGGCGGAGGAAACGATGTCAAGGTTCACCGGGGGTATCTCTACTTCGCTCTGGATAACCGAGTGGTTCGGTATCGCCTGAGTGGGGACGAACTGGAACCGGGCGGGAATGCCGAGACCGTGGTGACCGACCTGCCGGCAGGAGGTGGGCACAAGGCGAAGAGCCTGGCCTTCGGGCCGGGCGATGCGATGTACGTCAACATCGGCTCGGCGACGAACAGCTGTCAGGAGACCGACCGGTTGCCCGCCTCCCCAGGAAAGGATCCCTGCCGCGAGCTGGAACAACGGGCCGGGATCTGGCGATTCTCGGCGAGCCGCCTGGATCAGCGATTTTCCGAGGGGCGGCGGCAGGCTACCGGCCTCCGCAACGCGATGGCCCTCGCGATCCAGCCCGGAACCGGGGTCCTCTTCGCCGCGGTGCACGGGCGGGATCAGCTCAGTGATAACTGGGGCTTCAGTGACGAGGTCAACGCGAATAATCCGGGCGAAGAGCTGGTGCGGATTCAGGAAGGCGATGACTTTGGTTGGCCCTATTGCTACTACAGCAATCAGTACAAGAAGAAGGTGCTCGCACCCGAGTACGGCGGCGATGGCCAACAAATCGGCCGCTGTGCGTCAGCCAAGAGTCCTCTGCTCGCCTTTCCAGGCCATTGGGCGCCTATGGCATTGGCGTTCTATCCGGAGGGCCGGTTTGGTGAGAGGTACAAAGGAGGGCTGTTCGTCGCCTTTCATGGATCGTGGAACCGCGCCCCCCTTCCCCAGGCTGGCTATCGGGTGAGCTTCGTGCCGTTCGCGGCTGGAAGGCCCACCGGTGAGTATTGGACGTTTGTTTCCGGTGCCGGCGGTCCGACGGAGCTCCGAGCCAGTGGCGTCGCGGTAGGTCCCGATGGCTCGCTCTACATTTCCGCCGATCAGAATGGGAAGATTTGGAGGGTGGTCAGGAAAAACGGTGAACGGTGAACGGTAAACAATGAACGGGTGAATGGTGTGCGTACCCGTATCCTGTTCAGTGTTCACTGTTCACTGTTCACTGTTTGCTGCCGTCGAGCGCCCGCTCGAGAGCCGCTAAGGCAGGATCGATTTCAACCGGGCGATTGGCTCCCGCTGGCTGGGGGGTCATCTCCTGATGATATCGGAGCAGTACACCGGGATCCTTGAGAATGTGTCCCGTGAGTATCGCCACCACCCGCTCATCCGGCTTCACGATCCCGTCGTGCACCAGCCGGCGCAGACCCGCCAGAGACGCGGCACTCGCCGGTTCGCAGCCGATTCCGGAAGCGTCTATGGCCGCTTTCGCCTCGAGTATCTCCTCATCCGGTGTGGACAGCACCACGCCGTTGGTTTCCCGAATGGCGGTCACCGCGCGCTCGTAGGAAGCGGGATCGCCAATCTTGATAGCTGTGGCGACGGTTTCCGCCTTGACTCGATGCCGCTGCGCGAATCCTGCTTCGAAGGATCGCGCAAAGGGAGCGGCGCCTGCCGCCTGGACCGCTGCCAGTCGAGGTCGCCGGGAGATGAGGCCCCACTCGTGCGCCTCCCGGAGCGCCTTGCCGAAGGCCGAGGTGTTACCCAGGTTGCCCGCCGGAAACACGATCCAGTCCGGAGCTTCCCAGGCGAGCTGTTGGAGCAACTCGAAGACAATCGTCTTCTGACCCTCGATTCGGAAAGGATTGATGGAGTTGAGCAGGTAAACGCCCAGCTTTTCACTCGCCTCCTCCACCATTCGGAGACATTGGTCGAAATCGCCTCGGACAAGCAGCGTCCTCGCGCCGTAGGCGAGCGTCTGAGCCAGCTTTCCGGCCGCCACCCCTGAGGCCGGTACGAGAACCAGAGCCGGTAGCCCGGCCTGCGCCGCGTAGGCCGCGAGCGAGGCGGAGGTGTTCCCGGTGGATGCGCAGGCCACGGCTCGCGCGCCGATCCGCACGGCCTGGGTAACCCCCACGGTCATACCACGGTCCTTGAACGACCCGGTGGGGTTGTGGCCCTCGTGCTTGAGCAAGAGATGCTCGACTCCGGTCCAGCGGTCCAACGCCAGCCGGTGGAGCAGCGGAGTGTTCCCCTCCGGATGCGAGACGACTGAGTCGGCAGAGGGAAGCACGATCTCACGAAACCGCCACACTCCTGACGCACTGGCCCCCGGAGCGCTGCCTCGCCGCTCGGTGAAACGCTGGATCAGCTGGGCCGCCGACATGGACGGTGGACGGTGACGGACCTCGAGCAGTCCGC